>DYRK01000336.1 GCA_020718785.1 Desulfatirhabdium butyrativorans
TAAGAGCCTGTCTCCATTGAAATATCGGCAGACGGCGGCGTTTCGCTTCCCTGTGCCGGAGAAATATATATCTGCCCGCTGCTGTCAGAAGGATATCCTTTATCCTCAAGGGATGCTTCTGCTTCATAGCCTTCATGAATACTGCAATATTCGGAACCGGGAACCGCAATTCTTCTGCATTGCCTGCCGCTTTCAGTAAATGCCGAGCATTTGGGAGCATCTGCTTCTTCCTGTTTCTGTTTTGCCTGTGCCTCCTGATAGCGGTCATTTATGACCAAAGGATCCGTAAAAACTTTCCCTGATTTTACCAGTTCCACAAGATAGTTGAAATCATCCTCGAATCCTTCGAGAATGCTTTCAGGATCCGGAACCAAGCCTGCATCGGAAGCCAGTCCCACCGTGACATTGCCGTCATAGCTGAGAATGCTGATCCCCAGTCCTACTCTGCCCGCTCTCGGAACCCAGAACATCATATTTCTGAGCTTTTCGCCTGAAAAATAAAGAGGCTGCCGGGGTCCCGGAACATTGGTCAGAACCGCTGTGGATTTGTTGGCAAACAGATGCGCGGCACGTTTGGCAACTTTTGCCGGCGACAGCCCCAGCGCGTTGAGCAGTGAAAAGCCCACAAAGGCATCCGGAGCATGTTTGAGCCTGTCCATGCGGCGTTTAACTTCCCTGAGACGCAGAATCGGGTCCTCGATATGCACGGGCAATGCCAGCCAGACCAGACTGAACTTGTTGCCCAGTTCGAATTCGCTCCCGCTTTTTCGAATATTGACCGGAACTGTGACCTGCAATTCAAGCTCATTGACCTTGTCGTTTCTCTTTTGCAGATAGCGGCGCAGCGCGCCGGTGACCGTGGCAATCAGAACATCGTTGAGGGTGGCTTCCACAATTTTTCCAACGGTTTTGATGTTTCCCAGAGAAATCGGATCCGTCCATGCCGCACATTTCTGAACTCCCAGCTTTCCCCTGAAGCTGTTCGGCGGATGCGGCGGGAGCAGTGCAAGCTTTGCCAAAACCCCGGCGGTGTCAACTGCCATTCCTGCGCCGGTACTTGCCAGTTTCACGGCACGCGACGGATGGCTCAGGATGCCTAAGAGTTCATCCGAGAGATTTTTTCTCATTTTCCGCACGGTATTCAGACCTGTTTTCACGGTTCGGACCGCAGAAGCAAATGGCAGCCGTGAGAAAAAGGAATCGGGCTGCTCTTTCCTTTCAAGCCGGAATTCGGGCCATGGGGCATCTGCTTCTTTGTCTGTCATGGAAAGCAGCACGTGAATAAGGGCAATTCCGTCGGCAATACAGTGGTGAATCCGGAAAAAGGCAGCGCATCCCTGTCCGTAATTTTCAATCAGATGTGCCTGCCACAGCGGTTTGCTCTGATCCATAGGCACAGACATCAGATCCGCGATCATGTCCTGAAGTGCGGCTTTGTTACCCGGCGCGGGCAGGGCTACCCGGTGAACATGGGATCGGATATCAAAATACTGATCCCTTTCCCAACTGGGAACCCCGACTCCGGACATGGGTCTGACCACCCGTTTTTTGAACCGCTCAAAGCAGAGCAGGCGGTGTTCCAGTGTGGCACACATCCGTTCAAAATTCAGAACCCTGTCAAACTCCATAAATCCGGAGATTATCATCAGATTGGTCGGCTCGTCCATGCACAGCCAGAAATTGTCAACATTGCTCATCTGTTCGGTCATAATGTTTCCTAACCCCTCGTTCCAACGCCGGAGCGTGGGAACGAGGGAAAAAGTGAGAAGTGAAAAATATCTGTATTGCGGTCAGTCAGTTGCCATTTATGACTGATGACTGATGGCAACTTTGTGATAAATATCTTTCAGAGCAATCCCGCATTCAAGCGATTTGAAAACAACGGTTTTGTCAAGTCCTTCTGTAACTGTGTATTGCCAGATATTGTCATTCTGTTTGAAGAACAGTTCCGCTTTCGGCTTGTCCTGAGAGACCAGAACATATTCTCTCAGCGACGGTATCGTAAGATAATATTGGAATTTTTTTCCTCTGTCAAATAACTCGGTACTCGGAGACATGACTTCGATAATCAGCAAAGGGTCAGTAATCACGTCGGCTGAGTTTTCAAAGTCTCCGGTGTCTCCGCAGACCACCATTGCATCGGGATAAACATAAGCTTCGGCTTCGGCAATTTCCAGTTTCATGTTACTTTCAAATCCTGTGCAATTTTTGTCTGAAATGGCATTTCCGATGTGCCGGCACAGATTAAAACAAATGATGCTGTGGTTCGGGCTTCCGCCTGCCATTGCAAAAATTTCGCCGCTGTAATACTCGCTTTTATATTCTGCAAGAGCTTCCGCTTCCAGATATTCTTCTTTTGTGTAATATTCTTTTTTTGCCAAAGGTTCACCCATAGGTATTCTCCTTAAAAAATTGAAGAAGACAGAAACAGCACATGTATGAGCTGCTGACCGTATAAGCAGGCAGTATATCCGCAGCCTTGCCTTTCGTCAACAGAAAAATACATTCCGGAATACAAAGGGGAATCCTGCACATTTCGGGAAGATATTTCCTGTGCGGGATTCCCCATGTACTCATGGCAGCATCTTTATTACTCTGAAAATTACGGCGCAGCAAGTGAAATCACGGCAATATCTGTTCCGAGTTCTGAAACGCTGTTGACTCTGATCTCATCCTCGGTCACAGAAAATACATAGTCATCCATAAAAATGGAACGCTTGACTATAGAATCCGAATCAGTCCACCAATTGCTGCATGCTCCACGATAGGAATCCTCTGTTTCCGGGATCTTATGGGAAACCCCGCCGAGATATTCGAATCCCGCGTCTGCAGTCACTTTATAGACCATGAGTCCGCTGAAGGTCATAATATCCCCGTAGTTACCTCCATCCCCGCCTTCGCAGACCGTCATCGGAATGGCAAGAAGGTCTTTGGGCTTGAAAAAATTGAAAGCCAGATGATCGGTGGCTGCATCTGATGTGGAACCTCGGGTTCCGATGACTTCCTTGTGCAACAACGTGGGACTGCTCATGTCCGACACATCAAAGACTTGCAGCATAATCCCTTGAAACCATGCAAAATTTTCTTCATCCTGAGCATCATATCCGATGGTGAGCAGATGGCTGTCATCCATGCGGTGCATATATGTCGAGAAACCGGGAATCTTGAGTTCGCCGGTTTTTACAGGGTTATAAGGGTCTGAAAGATCAAAGGCAAAAAGCGGGTCTGTTTTTTTGAAGGTGACAATAAACCCCCTGTTTCCGTCAAAGCGTGCAGAGCGGATGTCTTCTCCGGGAGCAAGCCCGTCAATCTGTCCTACCAATACAAGCTCGGCGCCTTTGTCTTCAAGCACAGAAATTGTGCTGTGTGCGCTTTTATCCCAAGCCTGTCCCGTGGTGGTTGCCACGCGGAAAAATCCTTCATTTTCGTCCATGGAAAACTGATTTAAAACTCGGCCCTTGACTACGCCAGCGGCTTTGTATGCCGAAGACGGCGGATCATTGCTCAGAGTAAATTTATGAACCGTCGAGGCTTCCTCAATGCCCTGATCTTCATCAAAAAACCAGAATATCCGAGGGCTGTGCCGATGTTTTGAGACAATGTAAAATGCCGAGGATGAGGCATATACTGCACCCGGTTTTCCTACAACGGTCGCAGTGTTCAGATCGCCTGATCCGTCCATAGCCGTTGAAACCATTGACAGAAAATTCTTTCCGTCCTGCTGTTCGGACACATAAAATTCATCGCAGGTTCCCAGCAGCCCTTCCTGTTCCGAAGGCTGGCCGTCTGTGTAGCGGATATCTCTGACCGAGGGCAGCCAGTCAGTTATATCGGATCCCAGAATAAGCTCTCTGTTTTTCTGCTTCAATGTCTCAAACATTTCGGTCAGCTCTTCAGACGAATATATTGTCTCGGCAGCCTCCCAGTCCCACCAATAGCCTCCGCCGCCGTAACAGTTCCGGAGTTCTTCGGGCCAGTAATCAATGCCTTCAATCTCCGGTTCGGGAAAAACAAGTACAGAATGAACCGCGTCTCCGATACGTCTTGAGTTCAGATATGAGCCTGAAAAATAAATCTCCCGGATTAGTACGGGTTTGGCAGTATCTGAAATATCCAGAACCGTTATTTTGAGCTTTTTGCCGTCGCCCGTGAATTCGCAGTCATAGCCATAAGTGCAGCCATCATTCTGAGAATACGGCATATATCCGTAATCGGCCGTTTCCGGTACTGCAGGATCGAGAGATGAATAAATAAAGGCTTTGCTGTTATAAACAAACATCCGTTTCGGCTCCCCTTCGATCTTGTAAGACGACAGGACATGAGCGTTTTCAGGCGGCCATGCCGAGATAATCTGAAAATTGCCGTGAGCTAAGATATAGATATATGCTCCGTCATTTTCCACAAAATCAGCTTCATCCACCCCCGTGACCTGAGTGTTTGTCTCTGAGAATTCCGACGCACTTTCTGCGGACTCAGGCACAGGCGGGGCAAAAACATCACCTGTAACTGCACCCGCACTGATATTCGCGACATTGCCGTCAAAATCAACGAATTTGCTGTCCCAACCCCAATACCACGGACATCCGCCCCATTGAACGGCATAAGCAAGATTTTCATCCAACTGCTTTT
Organism: Desulfatirhabdium butyrativorans; assembly: GCA_020718785.1. Lineage (GTDB taxonomy): Bacteria > Desulfobacterota > Desulfobacteria > Desulfobacterales > DYRK01 > DYRK01. The sequence continues at coordinate 4,630 of DYRK01000336.1, forward strand.
CCATTTCTTCAATGGCTTTCTGCCTGAAGGTATCCAGCAGAGTTGTGCAACTGTCAATGACTTGCAGGGCTGTATGACCGGACCGGGGACCGATGCGGTTCTGATAAATCCCGTCTTTGACCGGCTCCATATCCACATCTACGGCAACACCGTTCATAGTGACCGTGACTAAGGGATTTATACATGAGGAATTGCCGAATGTGATTTCGGTTCCGTCAATGTTCATGGAACCAGCGGTCGGCACACCGCAGCCAGGGTCTGTCTGAAGTCTGTCAAAGGTGCAGTTATAAATCTGTGTATCTGTAGTAAGGCTTGCCGTACCGCTGAATCCATCCGAAAGGCTGTAGGAAAACTCTGCGGCAACCGTGCCTCGGAAATCGCCTTCTGCATAGTCATGCTGTGATGTTCCGCTGACAGAAAAGAGCTGATCCGCTGCATCATAGCTCATGGTGACAGTCCCTTCCATCTCCTTCCCGCATAAATTCATCCTGTCGAAAGTATGGCTTGCGATTATCCGTCCATTTTCTTCGGAAATATACGTGAGCGTATTCCCGCTGATCGTACAATCCGATTCTCCGGCTTTCACTTTGATATTGTCGTAAGTAATATTAAAAGCAAGCTCATTTTCCGAGATAAAGGGCGAGACCGTTACTGTTCCGGCAATTCCTCCGCAGTCCGTGTTTCCTGTGAAATTAAAGGCTATGACATTTGACAGCACATCTTTCATTCCGAGTGTTCCGCAGGGAAAAGGAGTGTTCAGCAGATCAAATGCTTTGTCCGCCGGCGATGAAGAAGAACGCTTTATCTGTGTCTGCAAATCGGCGATATTGATATGCGTCAGCACTGCGCTCATCTCTTTCAGTTCCGACATCGTTCTGCTGTCTTTTGCCAGAGACAGAAGCGCAGCGTTGATTCTGTTTTCAAACGCGGTTTTTTCAGCCTCGGTCACTTCTTCCTTCAATTCTGCAACAATCTGCAACGCATAAACAGCCTCTGCAATACCGATGCGTTTATCTCCGTTCACATCGGCATCGCTTCGGACAAAAATACTCTCTTCTGTCAGAAGCTTCAATATAGTTATGACATCTCCCAAAGCAACGGTTTCATTGCCGTCGGCATCTCCCGGAAGCGTCTCTGCTCCGGCAGTTCCCATAAAGACCATCCCGGCTGCCAGCGCAATGACAAAAAGCCGCGTGTAAAAATTTTTTCCTCTCATAAATACCTCCTTTGCATTTCTGATTTTTTCTATGTCATCCTGAAGAAGATTTTCAGCACTCCTTCCGGATCATTGCGGTTATAATTTTCCATATAAAAATGAAACTTGCAGATATGTCAAGATATTTTTTATCGTCACCTCTGATTTCTTTACAATAGCCTGATGTCATGATTAAATCATACACAGGTATTTTTGATTCCTTACATTAAATCCCATTGGTTTTACAGGAGATTTGTCCGATATTCCGGATTGTGGCGGATTTTCGCCGGCATAATCCGAGCTTTTGAAATCGGCAGTAAAACGATTTTGCAAATCGTTTTATAAGCGGAAGAGTCCGGGTTGCGTCAAAATAGGAAATAATTCAGGCATTTCAGAGAAGAATCGGAATGAAAAGAATACCATAGATTTTCAGAAATCGAATTTCACAGGGAAGCAGGGATGAGATAATACTTGTCGTATATTTCCGACCGATGACGCAGTGAAATTCGATTTCTGGAAGTCTATATGACTTGGGAAATGGCTGTTGCTGATATGGCGGGAACGATGTTGAAAAAATACAGACTTCCAGAAATTAAATTTCGCAAGGCAGCAGGGAGGAGATAATACTTTTTCGTATATCTCCGACCGATAACGCAGCGAAATTCAATTTCCGGAAGTCTGTAGGCCTAGGGTGGGTTAGCGGAGCATAACC
>DYRK01001055.1 GCA_020718785.1 Desulfatirhabdium butyrativorans
AATCCGCCGGCCGTTTCTGGCAGTACCGCATCGCACCAATTATACATATTTGACTTTCTGGGTTAAAAATGTATAAAAGCGACATGATTCAACGAACTATACAGACTGAGCTGGTACGGCTGGCCAAACAGTTCCCGGTCATTACCGTGACCGGGCCAAGGCAGTCCGGTAAAACCACACTGGTTCAGATGCAGTTTCCCGATCATGCTTACTGCAATCTGGAAAATCCGGAAACACGTAAGCTGGCGCTGAGCGACCCGAATGCTTTTTTTGAGCTGTACCCGGCACCGGTGATTATTGATGAGGTGCAACGGGCTCCGGAACTGCTTTCTTATATTCAGGTGCGGGCAGATGCTTCATCCAAAAAAGGACAGTATATTCTGACCGGAAGCCACCAGATGGCGCTGCGCGAAGCGGTTTCGCAGTCGCTGGCCGGGCGAACGGCCCTGCTTGAGCTGCTCCCGCTTTCCATTGAAGAGCTGACCGCCGCCGGAATTGAACTGACGCGTGATGAATATATTTTCCAAGGGTTTTATCCCAGGATTTACGCCGAGCAGCAGGATGTGCGAACGCTCTACCGGAATTATTTCCAGACCTATGTGGAACGGGATGTCCGGCAGATTCTGCAGGTGAAAGATCTGAGCCTGTTCGAGCAGTTCATCCGCCTGCTGGCCGGACGTACCGGACAGGTGCTGAACCTGCATTCACTCGGCAATGAAATCGGCGTGGCCGGAAAAACACTCAAAGAATGGGTGTCGGTGCTGGAGGCTTCTTTCATTGTACTCCGTCTGCCGCCCTATTTCGAAAATTTTGGAAAGCGGATTACTAAATCGCCGAAGCTGTACTTCACGGACACCGGACTGCTCTGCTACCTGCTGGGTATTGAAAAACCGGAACAGGTCATGCGCGACCCGGCTTTCGGACATCTGTTTGAAAATCTGGTGGTCATCGAGGCGCTGAAAACCCGTATGAATCAGGGGCTGGATGCCAACCTGTATTTTTTCCGCGACAACAACCGCCAGGAAGTCGATCTGGTTTATAAAAAAGGCCGGACGCTGTTCCCGGTTGAGATCAAAGCCGCTATGACCTGGAGTCCGGATTTCCTGCGAGGCATTGAATACTTCAACCGGACGGTTCCGGAATCAGCCAAGGGGACAGTCATCTACAGCGGCGAACTCCAGCCCGAGCTGAAAAATGCCTCTGTAATTCACTTCAAGCGAACCGCCGAACTCTTCCGCTGAACAAATCAGTTCAGCCAATCCATAACCGGAACATCGAAGCCGGTGCCGTGCTGATAATTATACGTGGCGGTGCGGAGAGCTTCGCCAACGGCGGAAAGGTCGTAATCAAACTGTCCATCGAACGGGATTTC
>DYRK01000337.1 GCA_020718785.1 Desulfatirhabdium butyrativorans
ATGGTTTTCATGGTCGCCCAAAATAAGCTTTTGATTTTTTTCGTTTTACACAGTTCATGGGTTTCTGAATACTGAAAAAGCATAACATACTACTTTATATTCATATTTATGAAATCGCAAGAAAAAAGTTTTCTTTAATGTAAAAAAAATTGCATTTTTTCCGATACCGAGGATTTCAGCAGAGAAAATTCGCGGGTACATCTTGCTCATATTGTTTGACATCGGCTGATTCTTATGCGATTAAACCACCTTAAACAGCACGAAAAGCCGGAATAACATTTTTTAGGATGTCTGGAATGCGGCAATAAACTGAATTCCTTTTAAAAAAGGCTGTATCAGAGTCTGCCGTAAAACGATTTTGCAAATCGTTTTAATGAGATGAAAAAAGGGAGGTTATGTTCGGAAAATCCGGGCGATTCTGGAAGGATGTTCCGCTTAATCCTGTTTATGATGCGGTCATTCCCGGCGGCGGAGTTCACTGATTTTCCGCGGCATTTTTTGCGGCGCGGGAACAGGGAATGAATCATATTGCCGTTTCCACCTCTCCAAAATGGGTTGGAATGCAATGCCCGCTGCTCGCAATGCGCGCGCGGTGCGGATATCATTGTGGATATCATTGCGTACAATCTTACTGGCTTCAACCCTCATCGTAGTGCGCGCGGAGCAATACCATGAGGCATGGGGCAGAATTGGAAAAGCAGAATAGAGTACACAGCAAAAGGGCCGTGCAGGGTCGGAAATGATATTTCGTCCGGACCGACCGGCTGAAACTGCTCCGTCAATTCAAATATCAAACGCTCAGTCTTCATTTTTCAATCCAAACCGGAGGCACAGTGAACAGGCTGACCCAGTTGCGGACCTTGCGGATCAATCCTGAAAAACATCTTCCGCTTAAATATAATGACAGACGATATGACGGCGTATTCTGCGACACTGTCGCGACCGCGCTGTATTCAAACCGCGTCCGCATTTTTTCCAGAAGTCTCAGATACAGATTTCCAGAAATTAATTTTCACAGGGAAGCAGGGAGGAGATAATACTGTGCCGAATACCTCCGGCCGATGACGCAGTGAAAATTAATTTCTGGAAGTCTGTATCGTCGTCCACGGGGTCTTTACAGGACTGTGGGGTGGGTGAAACCCACCATATCTTGAAATAAAATTGCGGCTGCAAGATTATAGAGATGGTGGGTTTCACCCACGTTGCGAACTGAGGAGATCAATAATGAGGCAGGTAAAACTAACCAAGAAATTATCGCTGAAGAACAGCGGCGAGCTTGAACTTCTTTTTATAGGAACCGGTTCGGCATTTGCCAAGGAATTCAATCAGACCAATTTTCTGATTATCAAAGGGGATACCCATATCATGGTGGATTTCGGAATGACCGGACCCAGAGCTTTGAATGAGATTGCCAAATTGGAGACAACGGATATCGAAGTCATTCTTCCCACCCATTCCCATTCCGATCATGTGGGCGGAATCGAGGCTCTGGCTTTGATGAACCGATATGTCGGAAGAAAATTTCAAAGCAAACCCAAACTGACAATGATTATTAATGAGGATTATCAGCGGGTGTTGTGGACCCACACCTTGCAGGGCGGATTGGAATGGAATGAAAAAGGCATAGATGCTTCGGAAAAGCTTCAGTTTTCGGATTTTTTCCAAGTGATCCGTCCCCGGTGGAAAGCGCATCAGCCCAGAGAGATTTTCGAGGCAGATGTCAATGAAATTCATCTTGAAATATTCAGGACCAATCATATTCCGGAGCAGGCAACCAGTTGGGAAGCCTCTTTTATTTCCTACGGATTATATATAGACAAACGGGTGTTTATATCCGGCGACACCCAGTTTGATCTGGACCTGATCAATCTGTATGCCGACAGGTCGGAAGTCATGTTCCATGATGTGCAGTTTTTTCCGGGAGCCGTTCACGCTCCGCTTCAGGAATTGAAAAAACTGCCGCCTGAAATAAAGCAGAAAATGTATCTCGTACATTACAGCGATGACCGGAAGAATCAGGATATAAGCGGATTTGCAGGCTGGTGCGAACAGGGAGTGAGTTATATTTTCTGAAAAACAAAAACTTGCCGGAATGACGGTGCCCAGCTGTGTCTAACGTGAGTTCGACATAAGCATCAGGTTTCCCCCTTTCGTAAAGGGGGATTAAGGGGGATTTCAGCAGGTTGCACAGAAATCCCCCCTGCCCACCTTTACAAAAGGGGGAATCTGAAACACGCTGATCTGATTCATTATTTTCTTATATCGAACTCACATTATACGGACTCATGATTCTATTTTTTATAAGGACTGGTTAAAATTTAGGGAAAATAATTATGAACAATATTTGGTATTTTATCAAACCTTTTATAATGTCCGATTCTGATATTTCAAATGCTTTCACAATTGTTATCATCGCTGTCGGTTTCATAGGTTTTTGTTTCAGGATGGTAAAAAGAAGAAACAATTTTGTTCTGATATTCCCCAGCATTGCAGTTTCACTTGGAATATTGGGTACTTTTACAGGTATTTATATGGGTCTCATAGAGTTTGATGTATCAAAATCAGCGCCAGCGTTCCGCCGCTTCTTGAAGGCTTAAAAACAGCTTTTACTACCTCTATTGTAGGTATGTCCGTATCTATTGTTCTTAGGATAGTATATGAAATCAAAGATATCTTTGAGGAAGATAAAATAGAGATTGAAGACCCTGTTCCTTTGTTACAGGAAATAAGAAAGGGTATAGAAAATCTTGGCGTATCATCAAAGGAAATAGAAAATGCAATCGTTGCATGTTTCAGATCGGAGGAAGAATATTCGCTTTTATCCCAATTAAAGCTTATGCGACAAGAAATCACAGATACAAGAAGAGAAACGGTTGAGTCATTTGAAAATTTCGCAGAAAAATTTTCAGAAATGGGGACAAAGGCTTTGGTCGAAGCCCTTGAGACTGTTATTAAGAAATTTAACGTGCTGCTCACCGAACTCGTCAGTGATTCTTTCAAAAAGTTAAGCCAAGCGATGATTAAGCTTGTGGATTGGCAGGATAATTATCGTGTTCACATAGATCAAATGCAGGAAAAAACCGCTGCCCTGATGGCACAAATGGAAGCTTCTGTGAAGATTCTCAACCAGTCTGCGAACCAATTGATTTCAATTGACAATAATCTGTCCAATATAAGCATTTCCGTAGGAAAAATAAGCGTAAGCGCGGAGGATATAGAAAAGCATGTTGAATTGTTAAAAAATCAGAATGCGATGCTGAAGAAAGGAATCGAAGGAATAAGTCAAATCGGTCAGGAAGCGGAAACTGCTATTCCGAAATTAACGAAACATTTAGAAGAAATAACTGATAAACTTTCGAAAACCGTATCGAATACTTCCCAAAAACTGGAAGAGTCCAATGATGCAATAGGAAAATTTGTTGACACAAGTACAAAGGAGATACAAAAGGCGGCTGCGGGATATGAGGCAAAAGTTCAAGAGTCTATGAAAAAAATAGATGATGGGCTTGAACAAGAACTCACAAAAGCTCTGAGTTCTTTAACTGGAGCATTGGCGGCTTTATCTAAAAAATTTGTGGATGATTACACTCCTCTGACAGATAGTTTGAGACAAGTTGTTCGATTGTCCGAAAAAATTGAAAAAGATAGAATACGAGAGAATACAAATGTTAAGTAAGAGGCAAATACCTAACAAAGTGGAAGATGATTTGAGTTCGATATCTGATCTGATGTCCGCTCTTATGATTATTTTTCTTTTTATTGCAATAAGCTATATGCAAAGTGTAAAAGCAGAGAAAGATCGAATAGAGGAAAATCAGCGCAGAATCAAAAAGATAGCTGTTGCCTATCAGGAATTACAGGTAAATCTTTATGATGAATTGTACAAAGAATTCAAAGATGATTTACCCAAATGGAAAGCGACTATTGAAAAGAAAACCTTATCAGTTCGGTTTGAGGAACCGGATGTGCTTTTCGCGACTGGAAGTGCAGATATTTCAGACAGATTTCAAGAAATATTGAGAGATTTCTTTCCCCGTTATATTCGCATTATATCATCTGAAAATTACCGGAAAAGCATAGAAGAAATTCGGATTGAAGGACATACTTCCTCTGAATGGAACGGAAACGTCAGTGAAGAAGATGCTTATTTTAGCAACATGAGCTTATCTCAAGACCGTACCCGGTCAGCGTTGCGTTTCTGTCTCGATCTTATAGAAAATCTTTCCGAGCGGGAATGGGCGCGTAAATTCATTACAGCCAACGGACTTTCCTCAAGCCATCCGATTTTGATGTCTGGAAATGTTGAAGATAAAGAAAAATCCAGACGGGTTGAATTCCGAACACGAACCAAAGCAGAAGAAAAGGTTGTGCAACTTATTGAAGAAATGGATGGGATATGAAACTGCCTGATTATAGCCGCTGTGTGGAGTTAAACCAACTTCTTGAAGCAATGGGCGTTAAAAAAATTCCCTCGGTACCGGCTTTACCGCCGGATCATTTTAAAAGAGAAGTTGTTAAAACATACACAAGGGAAGAGTTGGATCCGAAAGATGTCGCCTTTGATAACCTTCTTAAAGAAGGAGCGATTCCCGTTGATATAGAAGATATTACACTACTTCCCGATGAGCTTTTAGAATTAAACGGGCGAAAAGTATGTGCATACATAAGGGATCAAAAAGGTCGTGTTGATTTTTATAATAAAATATCTAACTATAAGTACCATTTATGTAATTGCAGCACCATACAGGGAATGAAAAATATCGGCAGGGAACACCGATACCTTACAACTCAAAGGAGTGACGGATTTTTTGAAGTACATAACCTTACTTTTACGCGTTATAAAAAAGGTATAGCAAGAATGGAATTATGCAAAAACTGTATAGAAAGCATGGAAAAAAAGGAATTTATTTCACACCTTTCAATTTAAGCGAGTATTTTAAGAAATACGATTCTTATGTTCCCGAAACTATCAGGAGGATTGAAGAAGTTCGTGAAGTGCAGACATACACGCCTGATCAGAATGACCTTTCAAGGGAATATCGCAAAGTCTGTAATTACAGATGTCAAAGTCAAAGCTGCTCGGTAAGTTGCAGAGAGAACCCGAGTCTTCTTCATTTGCATCATCGGAACGGAAACCCTTCTGATAATAACCCTGAAAATCTTATTGTGCTTTGCGTGGACTGTCATTCAAATCAGCCCTTGCACAGCCACATGAAAGGAAATCCTAAGTTTAAGGAATCAATTAAGATAATCCAAAAACTCCGTAAAGCACAAGGTATTTTAACAGTTTCGGATTAAAGGATTTCAGGATTGACAGGATTGCTGTTCAGCCGCAGCCGTGCTAAAATTTTATTTCAGCACTCCGGACAGAAATACTGAAAATCCTTTGATCCTGAAAATCCTGATTCAGACTATATGCGGTATTGCAAAATGTCTGAACCCTGATTCACATGATTAACGGATTGACAGGATTGCTGTTCAGCCGCAGCCGTGCTGAACCCTTCAGCACGCCGGACTTCGATAGGCTTGACATAAATCCTGCCAATCCTTTAATCAGGCGAATCAGTGTTCAAAATTCGTCGCACCGCTTCGTCGTACTGTTCGACTGTCCTCGATTTATGAATTTTTTTCAATAGGTTTCCGCTGTATCCGAAAGACAGGGCAAAATAATGCCAGAAGCCTTTCATTCTTCCCAGAATATGCGCGGGTCCGTCTAAAATTTCCCCATATCCGCGGAACAGTTCATCATGAAACTGCTTTAAAATTTCAGATTTATCGGAAAACCGCTCCTTATTGTTTTTGATGGCTTCAGGTAGAAACGGATCTGCCAGCGCGCCCCTGCCTATCATCCATCGGCTGATTGTTCCGAATCGCTCTGAAAGTTCCCGGAATGTCTCAAGTGAGACAATATCTCCGTTATAAACCAGCGGATGTGCAGATAAAGGAATACATTTTTCAAAGCTTTCCCAATCCGGAATACCGCCGTACATTTGCCTGCCTGTTCGCGGATGAATGATTATTTCTGTAAGCGGATAGCGGTTAAAGGTCGGCATGACCCGAAATATCTCATCTGCATTATGGTAGCCCAGCCGTGTTTTCACGGAAAGGGCATTCGGCATTCTCGAAAGGCTTTTTTCTAAAAATTCGTCAATCCGGTCAGGAAAAGGCAGCATCCCGGAACCCCGCTGTTTATTGGCTACCATAGGAAAAGGACATCCGAGATTCCAGTTGATTGTCTCATAGCCCATATCGTAAAACTGCTTTGCCAGCAGCACAAAATCGTCAGGATTTTTGCTCAGAATCTGGGGAATAAGCGGCATTCCGCTATTGTTTTCAGGGAAAAGCCCCCTGATCTGAGATGACCGGACACGGCTCTGCGTAGTGACAAACGGCGCGACTGCAATATCGAATCCGCTGAAATATTTTGAAAAAGTATTTCTGAATACAAAATCGGTAATACCCCGGATAGGGGCAAGATACAGTCTGACTTCCATTTGCTTT
>DYRK01000338.1 GCA_020718785.1 Desulfatirhabdium butyrativorans
AATTCCTGCCCTTTTGTTACAAAGTCTTGGAATCCGTCATCTTTCGGGCATCGCATCGGACAGGGCTGGTAATGGTAAAGCCATATTTTCCGCTTCAGATCCGCGGGCAGAGTTTTCAGATCGTCATAATGGGCATGGACAATACTTTTAAAAGGACTGGTTTCACAGTCGTGGAAGATGACCCCGGCTTTTTTTCCGATTTTGCCCAGCAGACCCGGCTCAAACTGGGTGTCTGTAGTTATGAATGCCGAAAGCCGGGCCCCGGGCTGCTCGATCAGCAGTCCGAAACTGTAAAGATTCCGGTAACCGGTTATAATATGCGGCATCTTTACCAATGAAAAGCGTATGCCTTCCCACTCGAACATTCCCTTTTCCGGTACCGAACAGCAGTCAAAATAATCGGTGATGTGCATCCGCTTTCCCTCAATACATCCGAGTCCGCCTTTCAAAGAGCAGTTCCACATTTCCTGCATGGTGTTTTCTTCCATGAACAGCCTGGGTTTTTTCCGATCAGGCGTAAAATAGGTTTTAAACGCCATCCACTCCATTCCGCCGATATGATCCGAATGCAGATGGGAAATATAAACTGCGTCAATCTCTTTTTTCACAGACTGTTCTTCGGCACAGGTCCGGTCTGCCCCGGGATCGGCAGATTCGCCCAGAGAAAATCGGATATCGCTTCCGCAATCCAGGAGCAGTTGTTTGCCGCTCGGGGCTGTGATCAGCATATTCGACTGATAATACTCGGAAGTGGTAAATGCCGAACCGACGCCCAGAAATTTGATCTTCATCGGATCATCCTTGGTTTGAGGTTCGGGGTCAGAGGTTCGGGGTCAGAGGTGAAATCCCCGCACCCCTTCCCCCTGACCCCGTACCTCTATACAAAATTATACCTGTACTTGAAAAATGCCTTTGCCTCTGCCGGGACAGAAGTGAAAATAACCCTGAACATATTATGCGGTGTGTCTGAAAAAGTTTTGCTCACCTTGGCGTATAGTTCGGTGGTGATCTCGTATCCGCCTTCGTCATCGAACAAAGAAAGTTTAAGGTTTGCGAGGCGTTCTGCCGCGAAATCGGAGCGGATTTCCGCTGCCTCCGGAGACAAGCGGATCAGTTCGCCATGTAAAACCGTATCTCCCGCATGTTTACCCTCGAGAACCGTAAAACAGACCGGCAAAGGCTGCCGCAGTTCCAATAGCTCGCTTTCTTCTTTCTGAGGCAGATAGAGATTGTATTCCCCGCCGATGCCGCCTATATCATAAATGGTAATCGGGTCTTTGAATCCCTTGGGCATGACTTCGACCAGATCATTTATCTTTATAATAGGTCCGCAATCCTGCAAGGTGCTTTCCGAAATCAGAATCTGACCGCCCACTGTATAAGATTCGATCCGCGAAGCCAAATTGACGTTGCGCCCCACCACTCCGTATTTGGACCGTTTTTCCGAGCCGATATTGCCCACTACCAGATCGCCGGTATTGATGCCGATGCCCTGTGCCACTTCCGGATACCCCGATGCCCGATTCCGCTCATTGACAAAAAGCATTGCAATCTGCATTTCCACCGCGCAGGCAACAGCACGTTTGGCATCGTCTTCACGCAGAATCGGCGCGCCGAAAATCACCAGAATCGAGTCTCCGATAAATTCGTCAATAGTTCCCTGATATTTAAGGATGATTTCGGTCATGGTTCCCAGATAGCTGTTGATAATCTTCACGACGCTTTCCGCGGGAAGTCTTTCGCCGATAGCTGTAAAGCCGCGCAGATCTGTCATCATGACGGTCAGCCGGCGTTTTTCTCCGCCGAGTTTCAGCCCGTCCGGAGATCCGAGAATTTCCTCGACAATATCATCTGAAAGAAAACGCCCGAAAGTTTTGCGTATAAACTGACTGTGAAGCTCAAGCTTTCTCTGACTTTCCAGCAGCGCGTTGTATGCCTCGTTTTTCTCCAGAAGATTGATATATCCTTTGGAGTGATAGCGGATCCGGGCAAGAACCTCCAGTTTATCCGGGAGTTTCACCATATAGTCATTTGCACCCAGCGCAAATGCCTCGGCTTTGGTGAAAGCCTCTTCTTTGCTTGACAGGACAATCAGCGGCACATCACGGGTTCCGGGATTGGCACGGAAGTAGCGCACCAATGTCAGCCCCTCGATTTCCGGCATTACCAGATCCTGAAGAATCACGGTGGGAGATATCCGGTTCGCTATTTTTACTGCCTGGGTCGCGTCCTGACAATAGTGGAAATCAATATCCTGCTCCTCGGCAAGCATCCGGCGGACAGCCTCTCCGATCATTGCCTGATCGTCAACCAGCAGCACGGATATCCGATGCCGGGTCAGTTTGATCGCGGTTGCGGTACGAGGATTCGGCTGCATATTTTCCTTGTAGGGGTTCGGGGTTTGGGGTCAGGGGTGAGGCGGCTCGTCTTGCCTCTCACCTCTCACCCATTACTTCTCACCTCTCACCTTTTCAATTCTCAATCCCCAGCCTCCTCAGAATGGCTGGTCCTATGGCTTTGATCGGCAGAATTTCTGACGCGGCGCCAAGTTCTTTGGCAGCTTTGGGCATTCCGTAAACCACACTGCTGGCTTCGTCCTGAGCAATTGTATGCCATCCGTTCCGGCGTAAATCCGCCAGTCCTTCGGCTCCGTCTCTGCCCATACCGGTCAGCAGGACAGCGATTCCTTTTTTCCGCATCCGCTGTATTTGCCAATGTCTTGAAACGCTTTTGAAAAACACATCTGCTGAGGGGCGGAAAGGAGTGCGCGATGATTTCAGTCCGTCTTCTGTTTCCGAGGTATAAGAAAATGTGAGTCTCGGGGTCATAACTAAATGATCGTCGGTTCCGGCCACATAAACCGTGGCGATTTTCGGCTGCCCTCCCTCGGCAGCCAACTGTACCCGCAGCGGAGTCTGACCGTCTAACCAGTTTGCCAGCCCCGCGGAAAATTTTTCATCCACATGCTGAATGACAACTATCGCGGCATTGAGAGTAGCAGGCATCACGGAAATAACATCTGCCACGGCTTTGGGACCTCCGGTGGAAGCACCGATAACAATCAGGGAAGGAAGCGGTTCTGTGACAGGCTGCCGAATCGGCGAAGAGCTGGCGGGTTCCGCGGCTGATCGGCGTAATTTCCAGATAATATGAATTTTTCTTAATAAGGAATACCGGCTTCGCCGGGCATCCGCGCCGTCTCCCATCATGGGAACATTCACGGCATCCAGCGCGCCGTATCCCATGGCTTCGAAAACCTTTGCCGCGTTATGGTCAACGGTGGCAGTCACAACGAGAATCGGGCATGGCGATACGTTCATAATCCGCCGCGTAGCTTCGACACCGTCCATTACCGGCATGATCAGATCCATCAGAATCAGGTCCGGTGTGTCATCCGCGCTTTTCCTCACCGCCTCTTCGCCGTCGCCGGCAAGCCAGGCAATTTCATGGCCCGAAACACTGAGAACAATTCGGCGCAGCGTTTCCCGCGCCATTGCCAGATCATTGACGATTGCTATACGCATAAACGGGTTCGGGGTTCGGGGTTCGGGGTGCGGGGTTCGGGGTCAGGGAAAATCTGACCCCTGACCTCGAACCTCATACCCCTCACCTCCCTCACATTGACGATTGCTATACGCATAAACGGGTTCGGGGTTCGGGGTTCGGGGTGCGGGGTTCGGGGTCAGGGAAAATCTGACCCCTGACCTCGAACCTCATACCCCTCACCTCCCTCACATTACTTTGAATTTCGACACTTCTTCCTGAAGTCCCCTTGCCGCGTCATTGAGCTGCTCGATGGCAAGGAACGACTCGCGGAGAGAATCCGCGGTCTGCTGCATTTCTTCGCTCAGACTGACCATGGAGTTGTTGATCTGCTGGGCGTTTCCGTACTGAAGCTGCATGGATTCGTTGACGCCTTCGAAACTCGGGGACAGAGCCTGAACCTGTTCAATAATCCGGGATAACTGCATACTGATTTTACCGACATTTTCCGCGCTGCGCCGCACTTCCGCGATAAAGGCATCCATTTCCATAACACCCGCGGATACCGCGGACTGCATTTCCTGAACCATCTGCTCAATATCCAAAGTTGCAACCGCTGTCTGATCCGCAAGCCTTCGGATTTCTCTTGCCACAACGGTAAAACCCCGTCCGTATTCCCCGGCTTTTTCCGCTTCTATGGCTGCATTGAGAGAAAGCAGATTGGTCTGATCCGCGACTTTGGTAATGGTGGTAACTACAGAAGTGATGTTCGCGGCTTTTTCATTGATAGCTTCCAATTTCCCGGAAATGGATTTGGACGCGTTTTCCATGTGGTGCATAGCCTCTTCCATCTGGGCAAGGTCTGTCTGACCGCTGCTGGCAAATTCCGCGGTCTGGTCCGACATGGCAGCCACTTTTTTCATGGTCTGCACCAATCCTTCCGAAACCTCGGAAATTTCCCCAACGGATTTCACCACATAATTCGTGGATTCCAACTGGGTACGCATCACGGCTTCCTGCTGTTTGGAAGTTGCAGAAAGTTCTGTGGCAGAAGAGGTGACCTGAATCCCGGATCGCTGGACCTGACCGATCAGCGCGTTCAGATTATGAGCCATTTCGCTGAGTTTGGAGACCAGCAGACCCACTTCGTCATCATGTTCTTTCTGAATTTCCGCGGTCAGGTCTCCTTTGGCGATTATATCTGCAAAGCTCACGGCTTTATTGATGGGGATAATAATCCTGCGGATAATCAGCCATCCTGTTCCGATCATAAAAAATATGGCTGCCATGCACACCGAAACAATGATTTTTCCGGATGCCGCATTGACGCGGAGAGCCTCTTTCTCAGTCAGATTCCGCACGTTGACAGCGGCTGTCCGGATATCTTTCAGTTTCTCGGCAAGTGAATCAAGGCTCTGGGTCAGCGCGGCATCATGGCGTTTTAAGGTTTCCTGTTCCGCAAGCCACAGGTTCCGCAGCGCGGCAAGCGATGTGTCCCCTTCAAAGGCTGCTGACTTCAACGAATTGAAATTGCTGTTTATTTTTTGGAAAGCAGCTTTTATTCCCCCGACAGATGAATCCGAATCCGTATCGGACGGAGTTTCGGCTTTGGCGATAAGATCATTGAGAGTCCGCAGGGCAGTTTCGGCAGGGCCCAGGGCAGGATCAATTTTTTCGCTTTTGATGCGGGCTATTGCACCTGAGTCTTCCGCACTCATCATCCTGTACCCGCAGTTGCTCAGAAATGCGGTACCGACGCGGATCTGCTCGCCGAGTTTCCGGGCCCGGGCAAGCCGGTCTGCCACCCTGGGGGGCAAGGTCGGACCATTTTTATTTGAATCGGCGGCTGTCGGTTTATCGGAGACACTTTCTGCCTTTCCGTTGTTTTCAGGCATATTACGCAGGGCAAGGCTGATTTTGTCCGAAAAATCGTCTGTATTTTTATATAACTCTTCGTATATGCTGTCTATGGCAATGATCCGGTGTCTGATATCATTTTCAAGACCGAGGCTGTTCCGCATTGATTCCAGAATTGCTGTGTCTTTATCCAGAGTTTCGCTGTAAAATTTTTCGACTTTTTTTATAAGATCGGCGATATGTTCGGACCCGCCCACTGTTTTTGCTTTTTCCGCGGATTCGCCGAGTTCGCGGATATCTGCGGCAAAAGCCTGTTCAAAATTCCGGCGTTCGGAAAACTGTTCCAGTTTTTCAAGGGAACGCGCTTCACGGACCGAGTGCTTCCGTATGACAAAATCCGCTGTCGCCATCCTGATTTTCTGCGTCACCGTATCTAAAGGAAGCACAATTTCTGTCAACTGTTTCTGGCTGTTGATGAGATTGTTGTTCGAATAGAATAAGCTGATCAGCGACAGCAGCAGCGTGACAAACACCCCCATGCCGACTAACCCTGTCAGCATTCGCTTTATGGTCAGATTCAATTTCAGTCTCCTCATCGTTTCCGTCCTTTTCTTCTCATTCCCGGACCCCGGCTTCCTTCTGTTTTCATTATCTCCGGTTCGGAGGCTTGCCTGCTCCGGCTTTGCATTACCGGGCCGGTTCTCGGAAACAGAAGTGTCCTGTTGTGTTGCAGATTTCGTAACCGTCCGATATCCGAGGATTTCATCTTCAAGTTCATCATAGAGGTCATCGTCTATTACTATAATATCCTCAGTGCCGGTAGCCTCTTTTTTGCCGTTTTTATAAAGATTCTCCGTCATTATATCATACAATCAAATAAATTTGTAACAAGTTGATGAGCATGCGGAACAAAAAATGAAACGCTATCCCGAATACAGGATATGACCCGTATCAGGACACCGGGACATATTATCGTTTATTTTTATTCCGCAAACAAAAAGCCGGCAAAATCATTCACCTCTGAACATCAGTAAAACACATTCTGTAAAAATTTGCAAGCGGATGTTTCAGACAAAGATAAACAATGCAGGGCTGATCCCAAGCAGATAGGTTTCCCGCACGATGTGTAAAAAAAATAAAATTTTTCCTCGTTCCCAAGCC
>DYRK01000339.1:0-2289 GCA_020718785.1 Desulfatirhabdium butyrativorans
GGGAACCTCCCCGGCAAGTGCGTTCCCAAGCCGGGGCTTGGGAACGAGAAAAAAAGCACAGATTATGTCGGCGGGCAAAACCACTTTCCCGAAAGGCGGTGAAAAAATAAATGAGCAAATATTCAGATACTTATCGTCAGGAAGCTGAGGAACATCTGGCGGATATCGAGGAAACTGTACTGGATATCGAACAGAATCCGGAGGATAAAGAGGGAATCAACCGCCTTTTCCGGGCATTTCACACCATCAAAGGCTCCGGCGCCATGTTCGGATTCGACGATATTGCCGGATTCACCCATCACATAGAAAGCGCTTTAGATAAAGTCCGCAAAGGCAGCGTTACGGTATGCAGGGAACTTATTGATCTGATTCTTGCCTCACGCGATCAGATCAAAATCATGCTGGATGCCGAAGAAGGGGGACCGCCCGCGGATTCCGGACTCAGTGTCGATATCGTTGCCGCTTTGGAAAAGCCGATGTCTGTGACGGAAACATCGTTTGAGAGCGCAACTTCCGCGAAACAGCCCCGCGGGAAACGCGAAATGACCTACCGTATCCGCTTCCGTCCCCATCCTGATATGTTTTCATTCGGTATGGATCCCTCGCTGGTTCTGAGAGAACTGCGGGAACTCGGAGAATGTGATGCCATCGGACATACTCACAGCATTCCCCTGCTGGAAAATCTGAACACAGAGACCTGTTACATTCACTGGAGCATCATTCTGACTACGGACAAAGGACTCAATGCTATCCGGGATGCGTTTATTTTTGTCGAAGACAACTGCGAACTGAAAATCGAACTGCTTGACGATCACAGCGAAGAAGATGCCAGGGTTCACAAAAGAATCGGCGAAATTCTCATCGAGCGCGGGGATATTTCCTGCGAGGAGCTTAAAAAAGCATTGGAATCCCAGAAGCGCGTGGGCGAAATTCTGGCTGCAGCCGAAAAAGTGGACCGTGATACGATCAATTCCGCGCTGGCAGAACAGCAGCATGTCAGACAGATCATAGCCAAACGTCAGCAGGTGAACTCTGCCTCAAGTGTGAGGGTAAGCTCGGAAAAGCTCGACAAACTGATAAATCTTGTGGGAGAAATGGTGGTGACGCAGGCGCGGCTTTCCCAGGTGGCTGCAATGCTGGATAGTACCGAACTGGCAGGACCTGCTGAAGAGGTGGAACGCCTGACTGTGGAACTGAGAGACTGCGCGCTCAACATGAGAATGTTTCCCATCGGTGCGATTTTCGGAAAATTCCGGAGGTTAGTGCGGGACCTGTCTTCTGAATTAGGCAAGGAAGTCGAGTTGGTAACCGAAGGGGCTGAAACCGAATTGGACAAAACTGTTATCGAGCGTCTCAACGATCCGCTGATGCACCTGATCCGGAACAGCATTGATCACGGGATTCAGACTCCCGGAGAACGCGAACATCAGGGCAAACCCCGGACAGGAACCGTGCGCCTGATCGCGGCACACAGAGGCACCAGCGTGATCATCACGGTCAAAGATGACGGTATGGGGCTGAACGCGGATATTATCCGGGCAAAAGCTCTGGAAAAGGGGATGATATCGGAAACTGCCGAACTCTCTGAAAAAGAAATTTTTTCTCTGATTTTCCTGCCCGGTTTTTCTACAGCGGAGAAGGTGACAGATATATCGGGCCGTGGGGTAGGATTGGATGTGGTGAAGCGTGAGATTGACGCGCTGGGCGGGACTGTCCAGATCACTTCCGAACGCGGAACAGGGGCTTCCGTCACGCTGACCATGCCTCTGACGCTGGCGATTATAGACGGACTGCTGATAAAAGCAGGCACCGACGATTTTGTGCTGCCGCTAGCGCTGATAGAAGAATGCGCGGAACTGACAGGCGATCACATCCAGAAAGCTCACGGCAGAAATGTAATATCAGTGAGAGGAAAGCCGGTTCCTTTTATCCGTCTGCGCGAACTCTTTGGTATTCCCGGAACCCGGCCCGTCATCGAGCAGATGGTGATCGCGGAAGTGGATGCTTTCCGCGTGGGGATTGTCACAGACGAAATTGTCGGCAGTATCCAGACTGTCATCAAACCTTTGGACAAACTTTACCGGAGCGCGGAAGGCATTTCCGGCGCGACCATCATGGGAAACGGAACCGTGGCTCTTATTCTGGATATCCCGGAAATGGTGCGCTGCGCGGCGCGCGATGAGGGTCAGGGGTAAGGGTAAGGGGTAAGGGTAAGGGTAAGGGGTGAGGGGTTAGAGGTAAGAGGTCAGGGGGGTAATACCTCTAACCTCTAACCCCTCACCTCTTACC
>DYRK01000339.1:2389-6493 GCA_020718785.1 Desulfatirhabdium butyrativorans
ACCCCTCACCCCTGACCTCTCAAAAAAGGAGGCATAATGAATTCGGAGGAGTTGCTGGTCAGGTCTGATCAGTATCTTACTTTCACTCTGGGAGAGGATGTTTTTGCACTGGAGATCGCCAAGGTGCGCGAAGTGGTGGATTGTACTGCAATCACAAAGGTTCCCCGGATGCCGGACTATCTCTGCGGAGTGATCAATCTGCGCGGAAATGTCGTCTCTCTGGTGGATCTGCGGCTGAAAATGGGTATGGCAGCGATTAAAAACAGAGAGGAATCCTGTATCGTGATCGCAGAAGTCAACATGGAGGGAGAAGATTTGCAGGTGGGAGTAATAATGGATTCGGTCCGCGAAGTGATAGAACTGGGTCCGGAACAGATCGAACCCTGTCCGAAACTCGGGACCGGACTCAACACCGGATTTATCCGGGGGATGGGAAGACAGCAGGATGAATTTGTTATGATAATTGATATAGACAGGGTTTTTTCCGCGGCAGACGGACAGTTCACGGGCGAACAATTATCCGAGAATACAGGAGAAGCAGTGTAACATGATGAATTTGTGCTTTAAAAATCCGGTATCCGACGGGCTGTGTCTCCGGAAATACCCGGATAATTTTCAGGAAACCGGGTTGTTTCGGAATGAGGCAGATCCCTTTGTCAAAAAAAAGGCCAGCATTCATATCGGTGAATACTATGCAGCCCGTCAGCCTGTGATTATTCATACACTGGTAGGGTCATGTGTGGCGGTCTGTCTCTTTGATCCGGTGACACAGATCGGCGGAATGAATCATATTCTCCTTCCCGGAAAAGCAGACATGAAACGCTTTGACGCTCCTGCGCGTTACGGTATCAATGCGATGGAGCTGCTGATAAACAGGATTATGAATCTGGGCGGGGACCGGCGCCGGCTTGTTGCCAAAGCCTTTGGCGGCGCGCATCTTCTTCCTGCAATTTCCGAAAAAAACGGAGTGGGAAGAAAAAATGCGGAATTTGTCATGGAATTTTTAGAAACCGAATCCATCCGGATCATCAGCGGCGACATGGGGGGACATGAATCCCGACGGCTGTATTTCCATACCCATACCGGCGTGGTATTTTTAAAACGCATCCCGTCAAGATATTATTCGAATGTTGTCTCGGAAGAACGGAGAATGTTCAGGTATATCCGGAAGATAGCCGAAAAAGCCGGAAAAGTGACCCTGTTTCAATGAGAGGTAAGGGGTAAGGGGTGAGAGGTCAGGGGAATTCCTCTGACCTCTCACCCCGAACCTCTCACCCATTAAAAGGCGATTATGACAAATTCTGCAGCCAATATAAGCGTACTGGTCATTGACGATGAACCCTTTGTCCGGGAGAGTATTACTTGTTATCTTGAGGACAGCGGGTTCCTTATGATTCAGGCAGAAAACGGACAGGAAGGCATTGAGGTATTCCGCCGCGAAAAACCCGATGTTGTGCTGATTGATCTGCGTATGCCCGGATTGGACGGATTGGAAGTTCTCGATATTCTTGCCAAAGAATCTCCTGAAACCCCGCTCATCGTGATTTCCGGAGCAGGTATAATGCAGGATGCCGTCCATGCCCTGCGGTCAGGCGCGTGGGATTATATAATGAAACCCATACAGGAACTGGCTATGCTGGAACACTCGGTCCGCAAGGGATATGAACGGTCAAGGCTCCTGATTGAAAACCGGGAATATCGTGAACATCTCGAAGCTGAGATAAAGAAACGGACCGCAGAACTTGGAGACCGGACTTCTGCACTGGAAAAGGCAAACAAAAGACTTCAGGAGGAAATCTCGGAACACCGGCGTACTGAGGCTCAACTCCGGCATTCGCAGAAAATGGAGGCTATCGGCACGCTTGCCGGCGGAATTGCCCATGATTTCAACAATATCCTTTTTCCTATTGTCGGCTATACGCAAATGACCATGGATGATGTTCCCCAGGACAGCATCGCGTTGCAAAATCTTCAGAATATTCTCAAAGCCGCGAGGCGTGCCGGAAATCTGGTGAATCAGATTCTCGCCTTCTGCCGCGGAGAGGAACATGACCCGAAGCCCCTGACGCTTCATCTTATTGTTCAGGAAGCATTGATTCTTCTCGGCTCCACACTGCCGGCAACCATAGAAATCCGTAAGAATATCTCCAAAACCTGCAGACCTGTATCCGCGGATCCTACGCAGATACATCAGATGGTCATGAATCTCTGTGCCAATGCCTACCACGCCATGCGCGGAACCGGCGGTGTCCTGGAAGTCATTCTGGATGAGGCAAGCCCTGACCCGGATATTTATCCTGAAATTCCTCCGGGTTCATACATCAGGCTCACAGTCAGCGACACCGGACACGGTATTCCGCAGAGTCATATCACACGGATTTTTGATCCCTATTTCACCACCAAACCCGTGGGAGAAGGCAGCGGGCTGGGCTTATCAATGGTTCACGGTATTGTCAGAAGCCATAACGGTCATATCAGCGTTCACAGCGAAGCCGGAAAAGGAACCCGCTTTGATATCTGGCTTCCGACGATAGCCGATGATATTGCAGAATCGTCGGAAATCGGGCATCAGGATGAAGACAGCCTGCCGCTGCCCGGAGGCGATGAAAATATTTTACTTGTTGACAATGAAGCGCAGATTATCGATATGGAAAAACAGATGCTGGAACGGCTGGGCTATCAGGTCACAGCCGCGGACAGCGGCAGTAAAGCATCGGAGTATTTCCGGCAGCAGCCGAAACATTTTGATCTTGTGATTACGGATATGACCATGCCCGATATGACCGGATTGAAACTGTCCGCGGAACTGCTGCGTATCCGTCCTGATGTGCCGATCATTCTCTGCACCGGTTTTAACGAAACCCTTAGCGAAGATATGATCAGAGCTATCGGCATTCGGGAGCTTGTGATGAAACCCGTGTTCAGAAACGAGATTGCCGCGGTTATCCGCCGGGTGTTGGGTAAAGAGAAGTGAGAAGTGAGAAATAAAGATAAAGATAAGGAATGAGGACTATGGCACGTATTCTTGTTATTGATGATGATATCCAGATATGCGAAATGCTCTCGCAGATGTTGCAGAAAGAAGGCTTTGAAGTGGCTTATGCTGAAAACGGCATCAAGGCAGGGAGAATATATAGGGCAATACCTATTGATCTTGTCATTACGGACATCATCATGCCGGATAAAGAAGGGCTGGAAACCATTGTGGAACTCCGGCGGGATTTTCCTAATATAAAAATTATAGCCATAAGCGGCGGGGGGCGTGTGGGACCGGAACCCTATCTGAAAATGGCTAAAAGCATGGGCGCAATGTTTACCTTTGTCAAGCCTATTGACCGGGGAGAACTGGTTGAGGCTATTCATAAAGCTTTGGGGAGTGAGAAGAAGTGAGAAGTGAGAAGTGAGAAGTGATGAAAAAAATTCTGGTGATTGATGACGAGCGGGAAAATCTGAATCTGTTTCCGATATTGCTGAAGAACTATATACCGGATTGCAGCGTCATCATTGCACAGTCCGGCGAATAGGGTATCGAAAAAGCCCGTGCGGAACAGCCTGACACTGTCATGCTGGATATCAATATGCCGGGCATGGACGGCTTCGAAGTCTGCACTGCCCTGAAATCCGATGATGAGACAAAGCTCATCCCGATTATTATGCTTACCGGCATGGCTACAGATTCGGAAAGCCGGATCAGGGGACTGAATCTCGGCGCGGATGCTTTTCTGACCAAACCGATCCGGGGAGCCGAATTGGTGAGTCAGGTCAATGTGATGCTCAGGATCAGAGAAACCGAAGGCTTGCTGCGTAAGGAAAAAGACCTTTTGGAAACTATGGTCCGGGAACGGACAGCAGCCCTGATACGGGAACTGGCAGTCAACGAAGCTTTCGCGGAACTCTCTGCCGCTCTGATTGCTCCGCTGGCTATCGAAAGTATTTCTTCTTTGGTATTGGATAAAGCAAAAGACCTGACGCGCAGCAGATATGGCTACACAGGCTATATTGATCCTTCAACCGGCTGGCTTGTATCTCCTGCTCTGAGCCGCGAGATATGGGATAGCTGCCGTATGACAGACAAAGACAGGATATTTAAAAAGTTTGATGGTT
>DYRK01001056.1 GCA_020718785.1 Desulfatirhabdium butyrativorans
TTCTCACTTCCCCTCTCTAAGCATCTCCAGAGCGGCTTCCGCGCTCAGATTGTCATGCACAATGGCACAGGCAGCTTTGACAAACAGGGAGGGAGCCGAATGCTGGAACACATTCCTGCCGATGGAAAGCCCTTTTGCCCCGGCCTGCATTGCGCCCTCTATGGTTTTAAACATCTCTTCTTCGCTCAGTTTGCTTCCGCCTGCAATCAGCACCGGCGCGGGACAGCCTGCCACAACTTCTGCAAAGGATTCCGGATCCCCGGTGTAATTTGTTTTCACAAAATCAGCCCCCAGTTCCGCGCCGATTCTTGCAGCTATCTTGACTGCTTCAAGGTCTTTTTCATCTTCGATTTTGGGACCTCTCGGATACATCATCGCGACCAAGGGCATTCCCCAGTAGCTGCACTCCACCGCTATTTTCCCGAGATCGCGCAGCATGTCGGATTCATACTCATCGCCGACATTGATGTGAACCGAAACCCCGTCAGCGCCCATTCTCAGAGCATTTTCAATGGTATTGACCAGAACCTTTTTGTTGGGTTTGGGGGAAAGGGAACTCGAAGCGGAAAGATGAAGAATCAGACCGATATCCTTGCCGTATTTCCGATGTCCGTATCTCGGAAGACCGATATGTCCGATGACCGCGTTGGCTCCGCCTTCGGCAACCATGTTGACAGCCTCCGACAGGTCAACCAAGCCCTTGATCGGTCCCACGCTTACGCCGTGATCCATTGGAACAATGACAGTTTTGCCGGTAGTCCGGTTCATAATGCGTTCCATTCTGACCGCTTTTCCGATACTGTTGAACATTTTTTTCTCCTTGATAAAGTCGTTCTGTCCTTCCGGAAAGCCGTTTTCCGTTGCGGACGGGCTGAATTTCAGATCATTTTTAATATACGGACACACACTACCGGACAATTTTTCAACCCGTTCTGCTGAAACGGACAAAAAACGGCTTGCAAAGCCGTTTTACTGTAAAACGATTTTTCAAATCGTTTTTAATAAAATCAGCATATTATAATTTTTTGTCCGGTAGTGTGATACGGACAACATCAGGTAAAAATTTTAAAAAGTCAAGCGGAAAACATTGCCGCGGCAATCACGGAAGAAGTCCGGTTAAAAAAACGGCTTGCCCTGACCGGATAATTGTGATATGCCCGATCAATATCATGTCCCGGAGTGCAGAATTGCCCCGCGACCTTATCTTTTTTTGATATATGAAGAAGTGATTCCCTTACAATCCAGTCATGAAACCGGGACTTCGTAACGAGAATGTTTATAAAAAAACATGCTTCACCGTTCATACTCATCCCTAGATTCCGGCTTTTTAAAATAAACTGCCAGATTAGTCAATAGGGCGGAGGGAA
>DYRK01001057.1 GCA_020718785.1 Desulfatirhabdium butyrativorans
TTTTTCATGGTTCGATTTCGGTTTGCTGAATTCTGTTTTTATAATTAATATAATGGATTGTATATGGAGTTATTCTGAAAAACTGAGACCTTCAGAACAGAAACACTTCTTATAAAATATTATGATAAAAGCATTAAAATGAAACATTATAATTCAACAAGATGCAGGCGGACGAACTGATAAATCTTCTTAACGGCAGTAAATCTGGGGACACGATACTTAATAATTGACAAAACCGGCAAGACGCCCCAATTTTTAAAAATTTACAGATTTTGCCGTCACCCGGAATACCGGGAACGGCCTTCCCGAAAGGGTCTCCGGCGGTGATCTGATCCTGACCCGCTCCTTCAACGCATACGGGGAAAATGACGGAGAGATATTTGCCGTCGGCGGGCAGAACCGCTTCCCGTGGCATATTGATGAGCGTTACAATGACGGGGCAGTGAAACAGAAGACAGAGGATTCCTCAGCTTATGTTTACACTTATGACGACATGGGACGGCTGCTCACGGTCATAAAAGACGGCGTGCTGTCCGAGGAATACCGTTACGATGACTCCGGCAGGCGGGATTATGAGATGAGCGTTCCGAGGGGAATTGCCGGAAGAAGCCTCACATATGATGACGAAGACCGCCTGCTGACCGTCGCCGGGAATGCCATTTACGACTATGACGAAGACGGTTTCCTGAAGAAGAAGACCGACGGACCGGATGTCACGGAGTATGCGTACTCTTCCCGCGGCGAACTGCTGAGTGTCACTTTGCATAAGTATCTGCCTGATGAAAAGGTGATTGAATATGTTCATGACCCGCTGGGCAGGCGCATTGCGAAGAAGGTCGGCGGCGTTATCACGGAGAAGTATCTGTGGCAGGGGCTGACACGGCTGCTGGCTGTTTATGACGGCAGCGATAATCTGCTCATGCGTTTCGAGTATGCCGATGCACGGATGCCCGTTGCAATGACAGCCGGCGGACTGAAGTATTACTTGGCGTATGATCAGGTCGGCACGTTAAAAGTCGTTGCGGATGCCTCCGGAAATGTGATAAAAAAGATTGAGTACGACTCGTTCGGAAATATCATAAACGGGACGAATCCGGATTTTGCAGTGCCGTTCGGCTTTGCGGGAGGATTGTACGACAGGGACACGAAGCTTGTCCGATTCGGCTACAGGGACTACGACCCGGAGACAGGAAGATGGACGGCGAAAGACCCGATAGGTTTTGCCGGAGGCGATACGGATATGTACGGGTATTGCCTGAATGATCCAATCAATTCTATAGATACTGATGGACTGATTAAAATTCCCGGCATTACTAGACATTTTCGGAAATAAGAATTATCTTTAGAGGGTCGGAGGTTTCCGGCA
>DYRK01000340.1 GCA_020718785.1 Desulfatirhabdium butyrativorans
TACATGCCCATTGCCGGCATGAAAATATTCTGGCCCGGTCTGGTACTGATCGGATTCTCGGTAGGAACAATCGGCGGCTTCTTCGGCATGGGCGGAGCGTGGATGGTCACGCCCGGTCTCAACATTCTCGGATTTCCTATGGCATTTGCAATCGGTACGGATATGGCGCATATCGCGGGCAAATCCATGGTCTCGACTTTCCGTCACTCCAAATTCGGCAACGTGGATTATAAGCTCGGGTTTATCATGCTCGTCGGTACCATGTTCGGTATCGAGCTGGGCGCGCAGTTGGTCATGTATCTGGAACGGCTGGGCAATATCGGAACTGTTGTCCGCTGGGTGTATGTTGTTTTGCTGCTCCTGATTGCGACACTGGTGTTTTACGATTATTATAAAGCGGTGCAGAAAAAGAAAATGGGAGATGTCGGGGAACACGGCGCGGAAGGCATTACCTGGTACAAAACGCTTCATAAGATCAATATACCGCCCATGATGCATTTCAAGACCGCAGGATTTACCTGTTCCGCATGGCTTCCTATCGGAATCAGCTTTGCAACCGGCGTGCTGGCAGGCTTTCTGGGAATCGGCGGCGGTCTGATCCGTATGCCCGCTCTGGTTTATCTGATCGGATGCCCGACACATATCGCAGTGGGAACAGACCTGTTCGAGGTTATGATCTCCGGTCTTTACGGAGCTTTCACTTATGCTCTCAAGGGACGTATCGAGATCGTAGCTGTGTTTGTGATGCTGACCGGCGCGGCAATCGGCGCGCAGATCGGAACCATCGCCACCAAATACGCAAGAGGATACGGCATCCGGATAGCGTTCGGCATCGCGGTGCTGTGTTGCATGATTTCGATCATTATGAAGGAATACGGTTTGAATACAGCCGCGGCTGTTCTTATTCTGAGTACCATCGGACTTCTCTGTCTGTATATCATCAATATCATGGTGGGGGGCGCGATTCAGGAACTCAAAGATAAAAAGAGTGGTCAGACATCGGCGGCGTAAAAGCCCAAGCGATTTTTTTTTAATGTAAGGATAAAGGAGAAGAAAAAGCGATGAAAAGGAATGTAACACTCTGCGCGCTATGTCTTGCGGTCGGTATGATGTTTGCGGCAAACAGCATTGCCGGGGAAGTAGCTCAGGGAAAATGCCTTGAATTCAACGCGGAGGCAAAAACGGTCAAGCTGGAAGAATACGACACGAATTTCAGCAAAGATGCGCCTTACGGAAAAACCACCGGCATTATTTCCGAATTCAACTGCTCCAAAGCGAAGATCGGCGCTCATCCCGAAGTCGGGGATATTCTGAGAATCAGCTATGAGGTTGACGGCAGCACGAAAAAGGCTCTCAAAATCATGGATGTCACCAAGCAGGATTTGAGGAAAAAATAGTCACGTGATGAGTGAAACGATTCACGTTTCACATAAATTGTATTAACTGT
This sequence comes from Desulfatirhabdium butyrativorans, assembly GCA_020718785.1. Classification (GTDB taxonomy): domain Bacteria; phylum Desulfobacterota; class Desulfobacteria; order Desulfobacterales; family DYRK01; genus DYRK01. Next base: position 1,448 of record DYRK01000340.1, read on the forward strand.
ATATTAACCGCGAATAAACGCGGATAAACGCGAATAATATTATTAAAATTAGCGTTTATTGGCGTTTATTAGCGGTTTTTTTTATTAACTGCGAATAAACGCGGATAAACGCGAATAATATTATTAAAATTAGCGGTTTTTTATTAACTGCGAATAAACGCGGATAAACGCGAATAATATTATTAAAATTAGAGTTTATTGGCGTTTGTTAGCGGTTTTTTATTAACCGCGGATAAACGCGAATAATATTATTAACTGATGTTACATCCGGCTGCGTAACGTCAGTTAGAATATGAAAATCTGATGACAGCCTTGAATTTGGCTTTGGGGGGCGATTTCCACTTATTTGGATATGAGTCAGGCGCATGAATTAACTTAACACGTATGGGGTAAACGGTGGGGCGTGTATCTGCAAGGGGTGTGCATCTACAGGGATTGTGTGTAAGCAAGGATTGCTCGGCGATCCCGAAATCCCTGCTTACACACAATCCTTGTAGATAAGCGGGGTAGTAAAAGCGAGTTTCAAAACCGCTCTGCACCCTAATATCTTTCCCCCGGCAGCCACATATAATAAAAACCGCTGTGCAGATCGCTCAGAATATCCGGGAGATTGATATTGACAAGAGAAAAACCTTTGCTGTCCGACGCCGCGCCCGCTGTATTGTAGAAATTGTCTTCCGGATACTCGCTGCGGCGATAGACAATGACTTTGGCATCTTCAGGAAGCCCTGCCATAGTCTTGGCTCTGGAAACCGCATCGCTCAAATATCCGATTTCATCTATAAGCCCCGATTGCAGAGCTTCTTCCGCGAGAAAGATACGGGCATCGGAGATATTCGCCAATGCCTCGTGTCCCGGTTTCCGGTGCTTTGCCACAAGGCTGATGAATCTTTTGCCAAGTGATTCTACCAGACTCTGGAGAATTTTTTGCTCCTCTTCACCGGATTCTCGGAACGGAGAAGCCATATCTTTGTTTTTCCCGGATTTGTTGACTTCCACATTCATACCGATTTTCTCCATGAGTCCGCTGACCCGCGGACGCATGAAAATGACGCCTACAGAACCGGTAATCGTCGTGGGATGAGCCATAATCATATCTGCCGGAAGCGCAATATAATAAGCTCCCGATGCAGTCAAATCCATCATGGAAACCACAAGCTTTACGCCCGTCCTTTTCTTGAATTCCATGATTTCATGATAAATCAGATCGCTGGCTGTGACCGATCCCCCAGGAGAGTCTATTTTCAAAAGAATCGCTTTGATTTCACTGTCTTTTTCAGCTTTTTCAAGCTGAGAGACAATTGACTGAACCATGCCCGGCTCGGACCGGAGAAATCCTTTGCCCGGGCTGTCTGAAATAAATCCCCTGACAGCAATGAGAAGCACTTTTCCGTTTTCTTTTCCCTCGAGCGTGATTTCCTTCAGCGGGTCTGTGGCATCGGAAAATAGTTTGATTTTGGGAGAAAAACAGCCGCAGAGAAAAAGCAGCGTAAGGATGAAAAAAAGCGATACTGTTTCTTTGATTCTCATGTGCCTGCCTCCCTTTCATGTCCGATTCACGTCCATGCTGTTATATGTGCGGAAAATGAGTTTTTCCCGTTCAAGCCGCTCTTTTGGAAAAGGCATGGATTTCAGCAAGTTCGACTTTTCTTCTGCCTCATTTTTTGAAGGAATTAGATCTATTCCTTCACCGATTCTTTTCCCTGAAACCGTATCCAGAAGGATGGCAGTTTTACCGTCTGAAACCGCGCAAAAGGGAATCTGGAATGTATCCAGAATCCGAGCCGCGGCAAGGATTTCGCGTTCCCGTGATCCCAGAGAACCGGCAGCGCACTTGATGAGCATAAAGCGTTTTCCGTCTGCCCGTACCGCCAAATCTATTTTGGAATGATAAGGTTCGCCTGCAACCGTCAGCGTGATCGGGACATCCACCTCTATTGCCTCGCTGGCAAAGCCTTTTTCTTCCGCAAGAAGCCGCTCGACTGCCTGACGGTTCGCTTCTGATCCAATGTCGGGAACTTTTTTGCCTGTAATAAAATCAATAATTATTTCAGATTGTTTTTCCATTATCCGCTCCTTTCAGATTTTTCTTCCGGAACACAATAACACAGAATCGTAAAAAGTAAAATCAATTGATCGTATTCTTTTTAAAGTTGACAGAAGAAAAACAAATGAGTATGCTTGTAGCAATATGTTGCGGAAAGAGCTTTTTTTATTGCAGATATTGCCATGAAAAAACAGAAAACTTTTTTGACTTCCGAAAATTCGGAAGTCCGGATATATCTGAAATTATGAGAACGAACAAAAAAATAACTGTGCTGATCGTTGATGATGAGATGACCGGGCTGAGGCTTCTGTTTGAACATTTTAAGGGTTCCGGGTTCAAAATTCTGGTGGCTGAAAACGGGCAGCGTGTGTTCAAAATATTTGAACGCGTGATCCCGGATATCATCCTGCTTGATGTGATGCTGCCCGACATAGACGGCTTTGAGATTTGTTGCCGCCTGAAAAAAAAACCGGATGTGAAAGACATTCCGGTTATTTTTATGACCGGACTGACCGATCCCATAGACAAACTCAAAGGATTCGAAGCCGGCGGTGCAGACTATATCACAAAACCCTTTGACTGCGAAGAAGTCCTTGCCCGTATTCAACTTCATCTGAACCTCAGTAAGCTCAGGCAGGAACTTCAGCATGAACGCGACCGGTTTCGCGCACTGGCTCAGGCAACATCCGAAGGCATTGTGATTCATGACCGCGGAATGATTGCAGAAGTCAATCCTGCCGCGGAGTCAATCAGCGGTTATCCGCGTGAAGAACTGATGGGCAGAAATATCTCCGAGTTATTTGCAAAGGAATTTTGCAGGACTCTTGCCGAAACCAACGGGAATAAGCCCTGCGAGGTCCGGGGAATCAGAAAAGACGGAAATGTCTCTGTGCTGGAAATCAGGACAGGAACTGTCCGTTATCAGGATCAGTCTCTAAAAATGCTGGCAATACGCGATATCACCCGTAAAAAATTTCTGGAACATGAGAATTTCACCCTCCGGAAATCTCTGAGCCGTTCCGAGCGGTTAGGAGAGATGATCGGCAAAAGCGCTGTGATGAAAAAAGTTTATGAAAATCTCGCCCTTGCCGCGGCATCCGATGAAACGGTTGTTATCTGCGGTGAAACCGGGACCGGCAAGGAACTGGCAGCCCGGACTGTCTTTCAGATGAGCGCGAATTATACCAAAGCCTTTGTAGCCGTCAACTGCGCCGCAGTCCTGGATTCTCTGTTCGAAAGCCAGTTTTTCGGTTATTGCAAAGGTGCGTTTACCGGAGCCGTGCGAGACATGCCGGGCTTTTTAGATCAGTCTCAAGGCGGAGTGCTGTTTTTAGATGAAATCGCTGAACTGAAGCCCGAAATGCAGGCAAAACTGTTGCGAGTCCTACAGGATCGGGATTATACGCCGGTCGGAGGGGTAGTCAGCCGCGTCGCGGATGTCCGAATCATTGCCGCAAGCAACAAAGACCTGCGGAAAATGGTGCATGAAGGCAAAATGCGCGAAGATTTCTTTCATCGTCTGAATGTTATAACCGTAGAGATTCCGCCGCTTAGAAGCCGCAAAGAAGATATTCCGCTGCTGATAGAACAGTTTCTGACGATCAACGGCTCAACGCTTCGTATCATTCCGGATCAGGCTATTGCCCGGTTTCAGCAATACAACTGGCCCGGCAATGTCCGCGAACTGTTCAATGTGCTGCGCCGTTTTCTGGCTACCGGCGAAACAGATATAGGCGGATATCCGACGGCAGCTCGCTCTGAACTCAGCGAAATAAATCCTGTTCAGGATCATCTTACTCTGAGCAGGGCGGTTGAGGAATTTGAACGCCGTTATATCGCCAGAGTTATCAGCCAATGTCAGGGACAGAAAAAACAGGCTGCCGATATTCTGGGCGTGGATAGGAAAACATTATATAATAAATTGAATAAATACGGAAAAATCTGAGCTTTTCTTTGATGTGGAAAAATTTCCCCAAACGGTTAATTTTTTCCCCACGGATATTTATTATGTTTTTACTGTATGTTATGTTCGAAATCAAAATACGGAGTGTGGAAAATTTTCCCCGTATCCTTCCATGAAACATTTCTGATTTTTTAATGAATTCTTTATAAACCTAACAAATTCAAATAATTAAAAAGATATGATCCGAATGGCAAGCTTTTTGCAATACAACATAAGATTCAGAACGAAAACTTGAAATCAAGTAAGCGACCGACCATTATGATTTATAATATCCGGCGGGTCAGACATTTCTGTCTGACCTTTATCATGAACAGGCAGAAATGCCTGTTCTGCCGCAAAAAATTATAAGTCTTTAAGGTCGCTCGCTGATTTGTAACACCTCTACTTGAAACATAGTCCGGTTATGTAAAGCGTGTTTGAAACCCGCTTTACGTCAAAATGAATTGCCGGTGGGTTTCGCTACGCTCCACCCACCCTACGAATTAAACAAAATGTTTCAAGTAAAAGAATAACATAAAAATCAGAATCCGGAACAGAAAAACATAAAAAAAACGTGAGTTCGACATAAAATTGCCTGAGTTCCGTATAAAAGCTTGCCGCAAAGGGCGCGCAGAGAGTGCGAGGGTTTTTTTCTCGTTCCCAAGCCCCGGCTTCCCGTGACGGGAGACGGCCCGAAGCCGGGGCTTCGGGCGCAGATGCGTTCCCAAGCCGGGGCTTGGGAACGAGGAAAATAAATATAGGAGTTAAGCAGTTTCATGATTTGAACCGCTGATTGACGCTGATAAACGCCGATTAATCAGGAAGATAAGCGACCGACCATTATGATTTATAAGATTCGGCGGGTCAGACATTTCTGTCTGACCTTTATCATGAACAGGCAAAAATGCCTGTTCTACCGCTTTTCTCGTTCCCAAGCCCCGGCTTGTAAGGGCAAAATATTTTTTGCCCCTGCCAAAGATTTTCCGGCTTCGGTCCGTCTCCCGTCACGGGAAGCCGGGGCTTCCCCGGCAAGTGCGT
>DYRK01001058.1 GCA_020718785.1 Desulfatirhabdium butyrativorans
GTACAAGAAATTGTATGATTTGATACAATAAAGTATGCTGAAAGGTGCAATAGCCAATGGGATATCGCCTTAACAAGGAAGATCTTCTGAAGAATATGGCCGTATGGAATGGCTTTTTGAATAAAAAAGTCCATCTTATCGCCTGTGGTGGGACAGCCATGACTCTCCTCGACGTCAAAGAATCAACCCGTGATGTTGATTTTATGGTTCCCGTTGAGGGCGAGTATCGCTATTTGATAAAGATTTTGGGGCAACTGGGGTACATTTCGTCGTCCGCCTCCGGTTGGAGGCGCCCCTCAGAGGTTTATATTTATGACCTTTTCAGGGGAAAGAGGATTCATACAACCGAGTTGATTGATTCTCCGCTGAACGCTGGCGGACATTCACTAATCAAGGAGTTTTCCCGTTTGTATATCGGAGTGCTCAATCATTATGACTTGATCGTCAGCAAGCTTTTTCGCTGCACTTCAGTAGATGTTGACGATTGCCTGGCGCTTATGAAGGCCAGAAAAAAAGAGATTGATATTAATATGCTGCGGGAACATTTCAGGGAAATGGCGCAATACGATATCACTGAAGACAGGATGATGGGAAACTGGGAGCATTTCGAAGAGATAATCCTTCAGGAAGGGCTTTATGGAAAATAATCAGCTTTTGGATAACATGAGCCGGTTGGGGTATCCGCTTTTTGAGCCTCAGGCGGGTTTTGATGTTTACGGAACCATAGCCGGGGTTGTCCAGTCGGAAAAGGGGCGCTATTGGGAGGGTTTTCCTGTCCTGCTGGCTAATGCCGCGAAGGATGAATCATTCGACTACGCCCGAATTGAAGCATTGTTAGCGAATGACGGGGAGAAAGAGAGGCTCAAGGATATGTTCCTTTTATCCCTGGCGTTGTACGATCTCAACACGCTTCATTTTAAACTGCTCAGGAATGCGGTCGATCAATTGACGGACGCGGACAGGGCAAAAGTTCAGTCTTACAAGGATGCGCTGGCAATGAACGGCCCGCTTGAAGTGAATGGAACCGAACTTGATCCGGAACGTCTGAAGAATGCCTTCAAAAACTATTTCACATCGGAAGCAGCCGAAACCCTTGACCTGAGCCGCAGGCATGAAGAATTATCGCTGGAATTTGCCTTCTCGCAGGTATTCTCTCCAAAGCAGAAGGAGCTGTTCAAGAAAAAGCTCGGAGGCGAGCCGCTAAGTAAGACGGAAAGGGAGTATTTTTCACGCGTTGTCCGAAAAAAGGCATCCGCGCTGGCTAATTCCGAGCTGCATCAATTAGCGCGGAAGGTCCTGGAAATGTAGGAAGGGAATAAGGGGACAGGCAACTTATTCAGGCCCAAGCAGAGACAATTAGCCGTG
>DYRK01001059.1 GCA_020718785.1 Desulfatirhabdium butyrativorans
CAGGACAGAAGTCTGTGCTGGATTCTGTTCCTCCCAAACTCCCCGCGCTGATGCGTGCATACGGAATTGCCGAACGGGCCGCGGCAACTGGTTTTGACTGGGATGATATTTCCGGGGTGATGAGGCAGTCCGAAGAGGAATGGTCCGAACTGAAAACCGAACTGTCACGGGCAGAGGAAGACGGAAACCGTGACAAGGTCGCGATGGAATTCGGGGACGTTCTGTTTACGCTTGTGAATGTGGCGAGATTTGCCAAAATTCATCCTGAAACCGCTTTGGCTGATTCCACCATGAAATTTGAGAAGCGTTTCAAGTATATGGAGAAAAAAGCGTCTGAAAGCGGCAGAGCATTTCCCGCGGTTTCACGGGATGAAAAAGAAAGTTTGTGGGAACAGGCAAAGAAAGAATTGAAAACTGATAACTGATGTTACGCAGCCGGACGTATACTGTCCACCGTTATAAACTGCGCTTTTGAACGTTGCCGTAAAACGGTTTTGCAAACCGTTTCTCCGCAAAAACGATTTGCAAAATCGTTTTACAAAAGTGCAAATTATGGCAGTGGCAAGAATAAATCACGCGTCCCGATGTCATTCCTGCGAAAGCAGGTGCGTAACGTGATCTGATAATTGAAGATTTAAAAATCGGGATTGATTTATGATTGCGATTATAGATTATGATGCAGGAAATCTGACAAGTGTGGCCCGGGCATTGTCGTATATCGGCGCGGAATGTATTGTCACGCATTCTGTCAAAGACATTGAATCGGCTGAACGGCTTATTTTCCCGGGCGTGGGCGCGGCAGGTTCCGCGATGGACAGCCTGAAACGTCTGGGAATGGACAAGGCAATAAAAGACGCCTTTGATTCCGGCAAAGCCATCCTGGGGATTTGCCTCGGTACTCAGATTATCATGGAGTACAGTCAGGAAGACGGCGGAACTCCCTGTCTCGGAATTATCCCCGGAACAGTGCGGGAATTTCCGCGCAAAATGAAAGCCGACGACGGAAGCGCGTTGAAAATTCCACATATCGGCTGGAACCGTATCTCTGTGAAAAAGGAGCATCCGCTGCTTTCCGGTGCGGGTGAAAACGAGGAATTTTATTTTGTCCACAGCTATTATCCCTCACCGACGGATTTGTCGCATGTTATCGCTGAAACAGATTACGGCATTTCCTTTGCCTCTGTTATCGGTTTCAGAAATATCATTGCCACGCAGTTTCATCCTGAAAAGAGCGGGAGACCCGGGCTTTCTTTATTGAAAAATTTTTGTGAGTGGAAACCGTAGGGGGCATGTCGGCGGCATGTCCTTGCCGGGAGTCAGAGATTGCATTTCTGCATCCGGTCCTTTTTGCAAAAATACAATTTT
>DYRK01000341.1:0-4940 GCA_020718785.1 Desulfatirhabdium butyrativorans
CTCTATACACAATTTTAATATAAGGGCATGTCGCTTTAATATAAGGGCATGTCGCTTTAATATAAGGGCATGTCGCCGACATGCCCCTACGACTTTAATATAAAGGCATGTCGCCGACATGCCCCTACGACTTTAATATAAGGGCATGTCGCCGACATGCCCCTACGATATACAATTTTAACGTTCCTGATACACAATTTTAATCGCAGGGAGCATGTCTTTTTAATCATAAGGGCATGTCGCCGACATGCCCCTGCGACATACAATTCTAACGTTCCTGATACACAATTTTAATCGCAGGGAGCATGTCTTTTTAATCATAAGGGCATGTCGCCGACATGCCGATTGGGAATGACTCTGGTGGCTGTCACCCATAATCCGGACCTCGCAGCATATATGTCTCGGCGTGTGACGCTGGCGGAAGGGCAGTTGACGGAAGTGAGAAATGAGAAATGAGAAATACGCCCAGTTTTGTAGGGGCATGTCGGCGACATGCCCCTCTATACACAATTTTAATATAGGGGCATGTCGCCGACATGCCCCTGCGACATACAATTCTAACGTTCCTGATACACAATTTTAATCGCAGGGAGCATGTCTTTTTAATCATAAGGGCATGTCGCCGACATGCCCCTACTTATTTGAAAAGTGAAGAACATGATCAGATCATTCAAATCAATTACCGCTGTAATCGTCTGTTGCGGTCTGATTCTGTTCCCATGTCTCGGACTGGGAACGGCTGGTGCCGCAGAGAGCGAGTCCGGCATCCCTTCGGGCATTATGGATCAGAGCGAATTCCGGATTCCCAAGGTAGTCATACTGCCCTTTGATGTGTATTCGCCGACAAAAGATTCATATTTGCAGAATGAGATTCCGAAAGTTATCAGCAACCATCTGCAAGAGGAAGGTGCGAAGATAGTTCCGCCTGATAAACAATGGGCAGAGCGGCGTCCCGGGACCACAGACGCTATCCGAAAAGCCGGTGTGCAAAGCGGCTCGGATTATGTGATCTGGGGAAGTCTGACAAAGATCGGGCAGAAATTCAGTTTGGATGCCAAAATGACAGATGTTCTCGGAAAAACAGCACCTGTCGCTTTTTTTGTGGAAGGCGAAAGTATTGTGAATCTTTCCTCAACTGTGAAGCAATTGGCAAAAAATTTCGGGATGAGGCTGTTCAAAAGAGAACGCGTATCTCAGATAGTTGTGACCGGCAACCGGCGGATTGAGTCGGATGCGATCAAGCGGGTGATCAAAACTGCTCCGGGAGATGTTTATTTAGTAAAAAGCCTTTCCGAAGACCTGAAAGCGGTTTATGCAATGGGATATTTCGACGATATCCGGATTGAATCCGAAAACCGGCCCGAGGGTAAAATCATCACCTTTGCGGTAAAAGAAAAACCCACTATCCGCGATATCAAGGTGAAAAACAACAAGGTGTTCGACGACAAAGAAATCCTTGAAGCCGTGGATATCAAGACCGGACAGACCCTGAATAATACCAAAATTCAGGACAACATCAAGCGGATAGATTCTCTTTACCGGGAGAAAAATTATCACAATGCAGTTATTGAATATCGCATTTCGCCTTTAGACAATAATCAGGCAGACTTGGAATTCGACATTCAGGAGGGAGATAAAATCCGGATCAAAAGTATCACTTTTACCGGAAACAGCGCGTACAGCGAAAAAAAGCTGAAGGACGTAATGAAATCATCGGAAAAAGGCTTCTGGTCATGGGTGACCTCTTCCGGCGATATGAACAAAGAGGAACTGGATCAGGACGTTGCCCGGCTGAATGCTTTTTATCAGAATAACGGCTATGTAGATGCCAGAATCGGCGAACCGCAGATCGAATACCGAGATAAATGGATATACATCACTATAGCAATTGACGAAGGGGTTCAGTTCAAGGTAGGAAAGGTGAATGTGGAAGGCGATCTGGTAAGACCTGCTGAGGAACTGACAAAATCCTTGAAGATAGGCAGAGAAGAATTTATAAACCGTGATGTGGTGCGAAACGATGTGCTTATTCTCGCGGATATCTATTCCGACGATGGATACGCATACTCCGACATATCTCCGCGTGTTGACAAAAATCCTTCGAAACAGACCGCTGATGTCACCTACATTATCAATAAAGACAAGCGGGTTTACATTGAAGAAATCATTATTTCCGGAAACACTAAAACCAGAGACAAAGTGATCCGCCGGGAATTGCAGGTGAACGAGCAGGAGCTTTACAGCGGGCAGAAACTGAAACGGAGCATAAAGAATCTGCATCGGCTTGATTATTTCGAGGATGTGAAAATCAATCCGGTAAAAGGCAGTGCGGATGACAAGATGGTTCTGAAGGTTGACATTACCGAAAAACCCACAGGTATGTTCAGTTTCGGCGGCGGATACAGCAGCGTGGAAAATGTCTTTGTCATGGCTTCCGTGTCACAGCGGAATCTGTTCGGGCGGGGTCAGATTCTTCAGCTGAAGGGTGAAATCGGGGGAGCCAGCAACCGATATACTCTCAGTTTCACCGAACCCTGGCTTATGGATACCCGTATGTCAGCCGGTTTCGATGTTTACAACTGGGAACACGATTATGACACTTACGACAAAGACAGCAAAGGCGGCGGCGTGAGATTCGGCTATCCTGTCTTTGACTACACCCGTGCATATCTTTCCTATTCTTATGATATCGGGGATATCAAAAACATAGATACGGAATATGCTGCCCAGTCCGTTATAGACATGGAAGGAGAAAATATCACGAGCAGCATAAGCTCGAGCCTGAACTATGATTCAAGAGATAAAATGTTCAATCCTACCGAAGGGGCGAACCACAGTCTTACTCTTGAATACGCAGGAATCGGCGGGGATGTAGGGTTTACAAAATATCTGCTGGAACTGGGGCAGTACATCCCTTTGTTCTGGGGAACCGTGGGATTCCTCCATGCCAAAGGCGGATATGTGGAAGAGAACGCGGGTATGAAACTTCCGGATTATGAGCGGTTTTATATGGGGGGCATGAGTTCGCTGCGCGGCTTCAAATGGCGGGATATTTGTCTTCAGGAAGAACGGACAGATGCAGAAGGAAACAAGATATTGGTGGATGCCGGCGGAAACAAATTTGTGCAGTTCAACGCGGAATACCTGATTCCGCTGATTCAGAAAGCCGGAGTGGTCGGAGTCCTTTTTTATGATACCGGCAATGTTTACAGCAGGTCGGACAAAATAGAACTCGGAGAACTGCGGCAGAGTGCGGGTTTCGGTTTCCGGTGGTATTCTCCCATGGGACCGATCCGTATTGAAAACGGTTACATCCTTGACCGAAAAGAAGGCGAGGATAGCGGCGGACGATGGGAATTTACGATGGGGACGGCGTTTTGAAGTGAGAAGTGAAGAGTTAAGAAATGAGAAGTGAAGAGTGAGAAGTGAGGATTTTTGATATTCGCTTCTTATTTTTTTCATTTCTTATTTCTCACTTATCACTTCTCATTTCTCACTTTTTTTATAACCAAGGAGGAAATGAATACAGATGCGGATGCTTAAAACAGTTTTTATCTCGGCGATTTTCTTTTTTTCTTTTGTCGCAGCTTCATATACGCAGGATTTCAAGCTCGGTGTGGTTGATCTTCAGCGGGTAGTCGAGGCATCAAATTCCGGCAAGAAAATCAAGGAGGAAATCACAAAAAAAGGAAAGAAAATGGAGGGCGATCTCAGTGCCAAGCGTGAAGAGATTGAAAATCTGAAAAAGAAACTGGAACGCGAAGCTCAGGTGATGAGCAAAGAACAGCGGGACACAAAAGAACGGGAAGTGGATATAAAAATATATGATTTCAAAGTGCTTGAAAAGAAATACAAGGAAGAACTGTTCAAGTTCCAGAATGAAAAACTGGACGGCATGAAAAAAGAAATCTTCGAAATCGTTCAGGAACTGGGAAAAAAAGGCGGTTACACGCTGGTTATCGAAAAACTCGGGGTTTTGTATTCACCGGAAACCGTTGACATCACGGAAGAACTCATCAAGCAGTATAATGCGAAATATTAGGACGGTTCAGGGGTAAGGGGTCAGAGAAAATACTTTACTCCTGACTTCGAACCCCCTCGTGAAATTATGAAAATAACACTTGCAGAAATTGCAGAACTTATCGGCGCGGAAGTCCTCGGGGATATTCATAAGACCATTTCCGGGGCTGCGCCCTTCGAACATGCAGGAAATGAAGACATCACCTTTGCCGCCAATGCGAAATTCCTGAAAAAAATTGCCGAAACTCAAGCCGGCGCGCTGATTGTTCCCCGCTCTTTTTCTTCCGGAGAAGATATTCGAGATATTCTCCGGGAGAAACAGATCAATATCTTATCTGTCGAAAATCCCCAGATTGCATTTATCAAGATTATAGAGATATTTTATCCGGCATCGAAACCCGAAAGCGGCATTTCCCCGACAGCGTGTATCGGCAGTAATTTCATCGGCGGAAAAGACATTTCTGTGGGACAGGGCGTAGTCATCGGAAACCATGTCACCCTCGGAGACCGGGTTATCCTTTATCCCAACACAGTGATTGCCGACTGTGCAGTTATCGGAAGCGATGTTCGGATATATCCGAATGTTACGATTCTTGAGCGATGCAGAATCGGCAGCCGGGTCATTATCCATGCCGGAACCGTTATCGGAAGCGACGGCTTCGGTTTTGCTCCGGATGGAACAGGCTATCATAAAATCCCCCATATCGGAATTGTGCAGATTGACGATGATGTGGAAATCGGCGCAAACAATGCCATTGACAGAGGCACTTTCGGAAAAACCCATATCTGCCGGGGAGTCAAGACCGATAATCTGGTGCATATCGCCCACAATGTGACCGTAGGCGAAGATACTATATTGGTGGCTCAGGTAGGCATTTCAGGAAGTGTCACTATCGGGAAACACGCTATTCTGGCAGGTC
>DYRK01000341.1:5040-6470 GCA_020718785.1 Desulfatirhabdium butyrativorans
CAGGTAGGCATTTCAGGAAGTGTCACTATCGGGAAACACGCTATTCTGGCAGGTCAGGCAGGCGTATCCGGACATATCACTGTCGGCGACAATGCAACCGTAGGACCGCAGGCCGGTCTTGCAAAATCCGTTCCCGACGGCGAAATTGTCTCGGGATCTCCGGGGATTCCGCATCATATTTGGCTCAGGGTGCAGAATATCATTCCGAAACTTCCTGAAATGAAAAAAAAATTGGCGGAACTGGAAAAGACAGTGAGAGAACTGAGAAATGAGAAGTGAGAAATACCCGAAAGAAGTTGTTCTCAAAGACGGCAAAGAAGTAATACTGAAACCTGTAGATTCAGCAGATTATGAAAAAATCAGCCGTTTTTTTCAAGATACTGCGCCGGAATTCCGATGGTTCCTGAAAGAAGACCCCTGCGACCCCGAAGTGGTCCGGAAGTGGATTGACAATGCCGTGTCCGGGAAATCTTTCTGCATCATCGCTCTTCACAACGATATTGTTGTCGGTCATTCGGCTTTACTGTTGCGTCTTTACGGCGGAAGAAAGCATGTGGGCCGTCTCAGGATTATCGTTGCCCCTGATTTTACAAGAAAACAGCTTGGTACCTGGATGGTCTTCGATCTGACCAAAAGAGCCATGGAAATGGGACTCGAAAAGATTCGTACCGATTTTGTGCTGGGCATTGAAGACCTTGCTGTCAAGGCATTCGAGAATATGGGCTTTGTCAAAGAAGGACTGATCAAAGACTATATCCGGGATGAAAAGGGGCAGTACTACGACTATCAGATTATGACCAAGCAACTGCATAAAGAATGGAGTGATTTTTAGGCGATGATGCGAAAATTTCATTTTCGCACTCCTCCCGGAACCGGGGATATTTTTTTCGGGGATTTACCATGACGCATCCCTGCCGGAAATGCGAAGAAATGCCCGCGAGACAAAATCTGCTGACAATATGCGGGTTTTGTCAGGCGGATGAAATCCTGTCTCTGTCTTTTAAGGACACTTTCACGAAATATGTCCGATACAATCCCATTATTTCCAGAAAAAAAACGCTGGCTGAAGCTGCATCCTGCGCTGATACCAATGTGACGCTCGCCTTTACTGCCGAAAAAGAAGTCGTTGCTTTCGGCATTCTGGAATATCCGCAGCCCGATGAACGCTGGGTAAAAGTCGGGGATCAGATCATGATGGAAGTTTCGGTCATCGAAATCAGCAGACCCTGGCGATCTGCCGGGATCTCCAAGCCTCTGCTCAGACTGCTCACCGATCATCCGCTGAAAGAACAGCGGATTCTCTATATGGTGGGATATTCATGGACATGGGATTTGGACAGCCGAGGCATTCCGCCCATGACTTATCGGGATATGATGGTTCATCTCTTTGCCTCCTGCGGATTCAAAATCTTTCAGACCAATGAACCCAA
>DYRK01000019.1:0-12899 GCA_020718785.1 Desulfatirhabdium butyrativorans
CTGCATCGCTGCCGGACATTTCCCGATTATTAAAACCCCGGTCCCCATATTTCGGTCAGTTCAAGCGTAAAATCCGGCAGGACAGGCTCTCCGGAAATTTCTGCCGGATTTTCGAGACATTCCGCATCATGGTCAGGACGATAGACAAAGATTTTCCTTTGACCCGGATCAATGAGCCATCCCAATTCTGCGCCGTTATCCATATACTCCTGTATCTTATTCTGAAGACTGCCCAGACTGTCGGAAGGCGAGCGAAGTTCTATCACAAAATCAGGACAGAGCGGAAGAAATTTTTCTTTCTCTTTCCGGGTCAGACCGGTTAATCTTGACCGCTTTACCCAGGCAGCATCGGGAGCGCGTGTGGCCCCGTCCGGAAGAATAAAACCTCCGGATGAATCAAATACCACACCTGTTTTGTCTTTTTTTGCCCAATTCACCAAAACAGCTACGAGTTCCGAATTTTTCCGACTTGTTTCACCTCCTGCCGGCGACATAATCACTATATCTCCTCTGCCTGTTTTTTCGATCCGCAGGTCACGGTTGATCTGACAGAAATCATAGAACTGATCGTCTGTCAGCGTGATCGCAGGAGAAAAGCGAAGCATAAGGCTGTTATTGTCATTGAAAAACATGCTGTTATACATTATTGCCTCGGATATGTTTTTTCTGCAATGTGAAAGCATTTCATGACTGATTTCTTGTTTCCTCATTCCTCACCTGCTCGATAATCATCTGTTTCAGCACTTTCAATATCCGCACAATATCGAAAATATCTTCCCGTGTCGAGAGATATCCGTCGCTGAAAGCATATTCTTTTCCCTGCAAAGCCGTAAAAAACCATAAGCGTCCTCGCACACAGCAGCCGTAAATCGGAAAGCGATGTTCATTGATTTCCTGCGCCGCCAGCATGGCAGCCAGAACCTGAGCCTGCGGGTCTCCTTCCGGGTCTTTGTCTTTTTTATATTCCTGAAAACAAAAAAAAGGTTTTCGGGGTTCACGGTATCCGGAGGCAATCATGCCGTCGGGTCTGCCGCCCATTTCAGTTCCTTCAACCGTCCCTTTCAGCATCCGCCCGGCAAAGAGCGTGAATTTGCGCTCATAATCAAAGCGGATCAGGGCGAATACGGGTCCGATGAAGTTCATGGACAGTTCCTGCTCATTCCAATCATCCGCATGTTCCCGCAGATATTCCTGAAAAATCAGCAGATAAGCCCGCTCCTGTTCCGAAATGTCATGTTTTCCGTCCAGCCATGTTTGCAGCACCGGCATTTTGTTCAAAGGCAGGGGAGTCAAACCGAAAGTTTCATCCAACTGATTCAGCGTACACTCATTGAACGGCAGCATCGCTTATCTTTCCTTTTTTACTCGCAAGCATCGGCTCTCAATTGACCGCCCCCGGATTTTCAGCCTGCCGATTGCCGGAGAAGAAAAATAAGGTCTTCGATTCCGATCTTTCCGTCTCCGTTCAAATCCCCGCCGAGCGTTATTGCCTCAAAGCCCGTATCTGCGCGCAGACAATCTTGAATGCCAGAATGTGACATCCCTCAGGTCTGTGCGCTCGTCTCCGTTGATATCGCCCGGCGCAGGAACCCGGTTTTTTTATACAGAAAAGCTTTTTTGAAAGAAGATATGAGACCTGTCTTTTCTTGAACATAAAAAAAGAGCGTGTATTTCCCGGAGACATTGAAACCCGCGTAATTTGCCTCATAGCGCTTTTTCCGAATCATTCCATGATTACCTTTACCTTGTCAATTTAATTTTTCGATGTCATTCTGCGTTTTTGATGTCATTCTGAGCGCAGCGAAGAATCTTTTACGCTTCCTGAAAATATAAGAGCGCCGATTCCTAAATCCGGGACATTTTTTTAGCGAAAAAAATACAGAATCGGCAACATCTCGGATTTTATTATCCGAGCTGTTCAGCCATACCGAAATAGAAAACCTGTTCTCCCATTCTTCTGAAACAAAAACGCTGCTTTCAACAGTGAGATCATTTCCGCAGCCCTGTTTTGCTGTCAGACAGATGGGTATATGGTGCAGTGAACCGAAAATTCTCCCGAATCGGGTACTCATGGAGAAGGAGTCTATAGGCGGGCCGAGTTCATTCTCCAAAAGTATTGCCATTTCTCCGCCGATTACCGACCGGTCAGCGCCGGTATCCAACAAAACAAAATCACTTATATCCAGCGTTCCTATCTGACATTTGACGGCAACCGACAGATACCACCTCCCCACTTTATGGCGGATATAAAAAGATGCACATCCGGTACTCCATAAACGTCTTTGTTTAAATAACTGCTCCATATTTTTCCTTAATTTATAAGCGGACAAACATAACCCCTGCCAGTTTGTCGGACTGTTCCAAAGAACGGTGCAACTCAATACGGCTTTCATGACTGCCGATCAGCGTTCCTTTTTTGAGAGCCACCCATTTCCCTTGATATTTCAAAGCATTATTTTCAAGCCATATCGAATCTTCTCTCAATCCTTCGTCTGTTCCGGGATTTCCTACGGTGACTTTCGGTTCCGCCAATACCCTGCGCCAGTTATCTATCCTGACCGAAATGCCGGGACTGATACCGGATACAAGTTTTCGGGCTTCTGCAACGCGGCTTTCTTCGACACAGCTTCTCAGTTTTTCCACAATCAGGGATTCGTTTTCCATTACAAAGGAATCATTTTCCAACTCTGAGAATCGCTTTTTGTTTTCAACAGATTCAAGCATATTATATTCCTTTTCCGGCATGTTCCAGTTTCCAAAGCTTGCTGTTCTGGGCGTTGGGAATGTTGGTTCGGGTCTCTGACCCGAACCAACGTATGACCGACTGTAACTATCTGAAATTAAATGAAACAACAAAATCCGTTAGAACCAGCCTCATTTACCGTTTGGTCTCTGTTTCATATTTAACCTCTTGTAATTGTTTAAAGGTAGCATTTTGCGACCTTAGAAAATCAGTTTCCTCTTTTCTAAAAAAGAAATTATTTTAAAGTCAGAATTTCAAATCCCTGTTCTGTAAAATGTTCGTCAAAGCAGAATACTTCGGTGATCTGATGACGCCGCATGGTAATAAAACTGACGCAATCCACCATTATCTCCGATCCCGTAAGCTTCTGAGAGATAATCATCGTGCCGCTCGGAGATATCCGAAATGCCGGAAGCGAATTTCCCGACAGCATTCAGTGCCTTTTTTTCAGACATGTTCTCTCCGTACCGGAACTTCTTTCCCGGATCCGAATCCCTGTCTGCGGTCCGGATTTCTTCAATGATGACCCGGACAAGTGTCCGGGGCGGGATATTCATCAACAGTTGTTGCTTCTATGATTTTCATAAGTGTTCCTCCTGAATTTGCCCGAGTCCTCTCCCCCGTTACGAAGCCCGGCTCGGGAACCTTTATCCGGCATAAACAGCGGGCGGTTCGCTCTTCCAGTCCTATCTCCAGCAAAATTCTTTCTAATTCTTCTTTGAAGTCCATCGCCTCACCCCTGATATGATGATTTCAGCAGCGCTGTTGATTATTATTTCGGAATTCGGTTTCAGAATATCTCCTTTTATCCCTCTGTGAAGTTCCAGTATTCTGAACCTGAGCAGCCTCAAGGTAGTGTTCGGGTCTGAATCTCATGTCCTCACAATTTTCCCTCCGTGATTCGGGCTTGAAATCGCAGTTTGCGTTTTTGCTCGTTCCCACGCTTTGGCGTGGGAACGAAGGCCGGACGCTTTGCGTCCCGCAGCGATACGGCGGTCTGATGATATTTCCCGATTCTCAAAATCCCGGTTCCCATATTTCGCCCAACTCAAGCACAAAATCCGGCATAACAGGTTCTCCGGAAACGGCTGCCGGGTTTTCGAGACATTCCGCATCATGGTCAGGACGATAGACAAATATTTTCCTTTGACCCGGATCAATAAGCCAGCCTAATTCTGCGCCGTTGTCCATATACTCCTGCATCTTATTTTGAAGACTGCTCAGACTGTCGGAAGGCGAGCGGAGTTCTATCACAAAATCAGGGCAGAGCGGAATGAATTTTTCTTTCTGTTTCCGGGTCAGACCGGTTAATCTCGACCGCTTTACCCATGCAGCATCGGGAGCGCGTGTTGCCCCGTCCGGAAGGATAAAACCTCCCGATGAATCAAATACAACACCTGTTTTATCTTTTTTTGCCCAAATTCCCAATGCAATGATAAGTTCTGAATTTTTTCGGCTTGTTTCACCTCCTGCCGGTGACATAATCACTATATCTCCTCTGCCTGTTTTTTCGATCCGCAATTCGCGGTTGATCTGACAAAATTCGTAGAACTGATCGTCTGTCAGCGTAATCGCCGGAGAAAAGCGAAGCTTCAGATGATTATCTGTAAGATAGCCGTTATACATTGTCTGTCTCCGAATGTTGTTCCTGCAATCGTATTTAGTATCTGCTGATTTTATACCGTTCCGCTTCAAAAAATCATAATAGACTTCGCCCGGATTAACCGCGTGCATCACTGTTCGGCAATATGCAACTTATTATAGGGTGTTTAAAAAGTAGCAGTCGGCCGTTTTTTGTCCCGGAGGGACTTCTGAAAATAGCCCGGCAATTCATTGCCGGGGAGACTCTTAAAAAATAATGATGTGATCCGCCCGGCAATGAATTGCCGGGCTATTCTCAGCCGTCCCCGCGGGACTGAGCGA
Organism: Desulfatirhabdium butyrativorans; assembly: GCA_020718785.1. Taxonomy (GTDB): domain Bacteria; phylum Desulfobacterota; class Desulfobacteria; order Desulfobacterales; family DYRK01; genus DYRK01. The sequence goes on from DYRK01000019.1 coordinate 4,667, forward strand.
AAGTTGTTTATCTTCAATGAATGATATAGATTTCCAGAAAATGAATTTCACAAGGAAGCAGGGAGGCGATAATACTCTTTCGTATATCGCCGACCGATGACGCAGTGAAATTTAATTTCTGGAAATCTGTACATAGTATTACTTTGCCGTCACCGCCTTTTCCAGTCCGCCAACGGACAGCTCGAACATGGGAAAAATCCGGCGGATACTCTTAATAGTCCGGGTATAGTTCCACATTCTCTTAAAGCCCTAAAACATCTTTCTGCGCCCGGAAAAAGTCGCAGCCTGCTGATAATCCTGACTCTTTTTGAACAGAACGCCCAAAAACGGCACATCGCCCTTAATCAGTTGTTTGGGCTTGAAGTCAGGGTCGGCTTTCAACGCGCGTATCCAGTTGATCAGCTCTCTGGTGGCAGGCTTTTTTTCGACAGCATCAAGCTCTCTGAGTTTATAAAAGGCTGCCATCGCATTTTCCGCCACTTCCGAGTCAATATCCGGAAAATGGACATCAATGATTTTCCGCATCATCTTGGGATCGGGAAAAGCAATATGATGAAAATTGCACCGCCCCAGAAAAGGATCGGACAAATCCTTTTTGGCATTGGAAGTAATGATAATGACCGGACGGTGCTTTGCTTTTACGGTCCTGTCAATCTCGATGATGTCGAATTCCATCTGATCCAGGACATCGAGCATATCATCCTGGAAATCCGTATCTGCTTTGTCAATTTCGTCAATCAGCAGGACCGTTCTCTCATCCGCGGCGAATGCCTGTCCGATCTTTCCCATTTTGATATACTCGGCAATATTGCTCACATCCCGCTTGGAATCCCCGAACCGGCTGTCGTTGAGCCGTGTCAGGGTGTCGTACTGATAGAGCGCGTCAATGAGTTTCATGCTTGATTTGACATTCAGCACGATCAGAGGCATCCGCAGGCTTTCCGCGACGGCACGGGCCAGCACGGTTTTGCCCGTTCCCGGCTCTCCTTTAAGCAGCAGAGGCATTTCAAGCGCCATAGAGATGTTTATAATACCTGCCAGTTCTTTGTCTAAAACGTAACGTGCTGCTCCGGTGAATTTTTCCATTTTAACCATTAATTTAAGTTTTTATGTGTTTTAAGATATCATCAGCCCTCAACCATACCCACAACTGCGCCGGTCATACAGGCTGCGAGTGTGCCTGCTATTATTGAACGAAAGCCCAGAGATATAATTTCATCTCTTCTTTCAGGAGCCATTGTCCCTATATTCACCGGCATTCAAGAACAAATATAGGGGCAGACCGCCGGCCTGCCCCTATATTTGTTCATCCGGGATGTCTTATTCCCCGGCATGATCCAAAATATAAATCACATCCGCAATGCCGATCTTTGCGCTCACGGCATTATCGAGAAACACGCCCGGATTCATGCCTGTCACCACCTTCAATCCCAGTATGGCGTCTTTCAGATCAATGACTCCGTCGCCGTTCAGATCGCCCATGAAAGCCGCAACGTCTCCTGCTGTAAGGAAAAAGGAATCTTTGACTATCGAATTTTCTACATCGGAACCGTCATTGACTTCAACGCTGATTTCCACCCTTCCGGACTGACCGGCTTCGGTAACAGCCCACAAACGGCATTTGCCGCCGGAACATCCGATAGTGACTCCGTCAGCCGCAACTACACGGGTATTGGATGAAGCAGCACTGACTTTCAAATCTGCCAGAGCGGTTTCCACATCTTCAACCGTAAACTCGGCGACTGCCACTTGCCCTTCTGCAACCGTCTGATTTTCAAAACCGGTTCCCCGGATAATCCTCGGCGAATCATTGATAGAAATGATTTTCAGAGTAAAAACCGCGGTTGTCGGGGTATTGCCGTCATCTGCCACAATGCTGATTTCAGCATCTCCGTATCCGTTGGGAACCGGCGTAATGGTCAGGCTGTAATTGGGACCTCCGGTTTGTCCTCCTTCTATGAAGACCAGCTTGATATTTTCATTGGGAACCAGATCAATCTTTTTGGAATAGGCTTTCATATCCAGACTCTTTGCCGGAGTTTCCGCATCATATACCGTAAACTCGATGACTTTCTGAGTATCCTCATTCGTATATCTCGGAGTAAAAGTCCCGGTAATTTCCGGCGGAGTATCCACCGTGTTTCCGGTGATCTGAAGCGCGAAAGATGCTTGAGCTTCCGCGCCGTCACGATCCGTCACTTTTACAGAAACCACTTCTACGCCGGTTCTGTTTACAGCCGGCGTAATCACGACTCTGTAATTCGGCTTGGCAGAGTCCCCGAGATAAGTCTGAGTTTTGCTTGCAAGGAGCAGAGAATCCGCTGCCCAGCTCACGGTTACAGTCAGGTCTTTTGCCGGAGTTTCGGCGTCCTGAATCGTAAACTCGATTTTGGCTTCCTTATTCATTTCTACGGTCTGAGGACTCGGAATACTGGAAATAGTCGGAGCCGTATTGGTACTTTTCACGCTCAGTTTGAAGAAAGACATGGACTGATCCGTTCCGTCGCTGACCGTCACACTGATCAGAGCCTCTCCTGTCTTATCCTGTGCAGGCGTAAGTTTCAGAGTACGGCTGCCGGCAGTTCCGCCCAGAACCATGCCTTCTCTCGGTACAAGAGACGTATCCGATGACTCGACGCTGATTGCCAACTGAGCGGCTGCGGTTTCCTTATCTTCCACCGTGAATTTGACTTCCACTGGAGTATTCTTAGGAGTCACAGTATCTGCAATCTGTGAAATGACCGGCAGATCGTTTTTCTCCTTCACTACCACATAAAACTCTTTTTTCACTTCGACGGTGCCGTCTTTCACGGTCAGAGTCAGAATTGTCTCGCCGAATTTGTCTGCCGCGGGACGGGCTGTCAGAGTCAAATCTTTGGCGGTTTGACCTCCTGCCAGAACAAGCACGTAATTCAGACCGAAATTCTCTATGCTCAGATGCTCGGCATCTGCTGGAATCAGTGCTGCGTTGGATGATGTGACCGACACGGGCAGAGATCCGCCCTCGGAATCGCTCACCGTAAAAAGTATCCTCAGCGGTCCCTCATCTTCATTCATGGACTGGTTGGGATTGCCGTCAATTTTCGGCGCACCGTTCACCTGATCCACGGTCAGGAAAAATGTTTTCTCCGATATTCCCGTTACCGCATCTCCGCTGCCGTCATTTACTTTGACGGTAATATATGCCTTGCCGGTCACATCCTGAGCCGGAGTGATGATTAAGCTCAAATCTGTCACTGCTCCAGCAGCCGCCGCTATCTTGCGGCTGGGTCCGAATCCTGCCCCGATGCTGATATGCGAGGCATCATTGGGAACAATATCAGGATTGGATGAAGTCACGGTTACTTCGACCATACCGCCGGAGAACATTCCGCCTTCCGGGTCTGCGACCGTAAACGGAATTGCCGGAGCCGCCACATTCCGGCTCGTTGTCTGATTCGGAATATCGGAAACCAGCGGCGGATCATTGACCGGATTCACTTTCAGCACAAAACTCTTTGAAACTTTTGTGCCGCTGTCCTCCGCTTCTGCTGTAATGGTAGCAGAGCCGGATTTGTCTGCCGCAGGTGTCAGTTTCAGGCTGAGACTTCTTGTTCCGCCGGTATCCATAGTCAGAATATAGGTTGCGCCGAATACCCCGGTTCCGTCAATAATGCTGATGTGTGCATCATCATTGGGAATAAGGGCAGTATCAGACGAGGTGACTTTGAGCGTCAGTCCTCCGCCCTCGGCATCAGTGATCGTAAAAGGAATAGCACTGCTTTGGGTGTCTTCATTCGTGACCTGATTTCCTATAGCGGAAATTGCAGGTGAGGAATTGACTACATCCACAGACAACACAAAGGATTTGGACGAGGCCCCGCCTTCTTTGTCCGTGACTAAGACAGTAAGAACCGCCTGACCGGATTTTCCGGCAACCGGCGTGATTCTCAGTTTGAGTTCCGAGGAATCCACGCCCGGCGACACTGTGACCGAATGACTCGCTCCGAATCCGTCAATGTCAATATTGGCACTATTGATCGGAACCAGCGCAGTATCAGAAGAACTGACCGTTATGCTCAGAAGTCCGCCTTCGGGATCACTCACCTTGAACGGAATGTCTTTAGTAACGGTTCCCTGCTTCGTGGTCTGGTTAGGAATAGCCGAAACCATCGGCGGATCATTGGCCGGTTTGACATTTACGACCATAGTGGCTTTGCTCTCCTGAACATCGTCTTTGACGGTCACGGTAATTACTGCGGTGCCGAACTTATTTGCTGCCGGAACCAAAGACAGAGTCAGATTTGCCGAAGGCGCACTCGGAGACAGATTCAGCGTATAATCGGGTCCGTATCCCTCCACATTGATGTAGGCATATTCATTGGGGAACAGGACCGTATTTGCGGAACGGACCGATACGGACATTGGACCGCCTTCTTCATCGCTCACGCTAAAGATCACATCCAAAGGCTGTTCCTGATCTTCGTTCATGGTCCGGTCATAAATACCGGTAATTACAGGCGGTTTGCTCACCCTGTCCACGCGGAGCGGGAAGGTGAACGATGTCTCGCCGCCTTCTTTGTCTCTCACGGTCAGTGTAATATCGGTATTGCCTGTTTCCGAACCAGTCGGGATTGCGCCCAGTTGAGGAGTCAGGCGCAGACTCAGACTTTCGGTTTTGCCAGCAGCGACGCTGATCGAATAGGTTCGTCCGAATCCGCCTATATCAATATGATCGTCGTCATTGGGAACCAGAGCCGTATTCGAAGACGTTGCAGATACCGACAGGACGCTGCCCTCGGGGTCTGCTATCGTAACCGTGACAGGTCCTGCAACTTTGTCTTCGGTAGTCCGCTGATTCTGGATATGAGAAATCGCAGGCGGATCATTAACCGGCGTTACGGTGAGATAAAAATTTTTCACAACCGTATAATCCCCGTCTGTTACGGTCACGGTGATTTTTCCGGTTCCGGATTTATCTGCTGCCGGAGTGATTCTGAGCAAAGGATAAGCTGCATCATTTGGACCCAGCGTCAGCACCGCGTCAGGTCCCAGCCCGTCTATGCTGATATGTTCCGGATCATTGGGAATCAGATCAGTGTTTGCCGATACTGCGGTGACGGGCAGTCCTCCGCCTTCGACATCACTTACGGTAAAAATAATGTCAATGGGGCTGTCTTCGGCAGTCGTGCGGTTATAGATACCGGATACAATCGGTTCTTTGTTCACATAATCCACTGAAAGAACAAACATTTTCTCCGAAGTCGCAGTTGATGTTCCGCTGCCGTCATCGGCTTTTACAGTAATATTTGCGGTGCCGGACTGTCCGGCAACCGGCTTGAGCGTAAGCGTCAGGCTCGCAGGCGTAGCCGGAGACAGGCGCACACGATACACAGGTCCGTAACCTGAACCGCTTCCGCTTACCGGATCCCCGATGCTGATATGCTCGCTGTCATTGGGGACAAGGCTTTCATTCGAAGACGTGACTCTTACTTCCGCCTGACCGGGGCTGAACATGCCGCCTTCGGAATCGCTCACCGTGAACGGAATTTTTTCAACGGCAATGCCTTCTTTTGTGGTTTTGTTGTCAATAGCGGAAATCACCGGCGGATCATTCGCCGGCTTTACAGTGATATAAAAGGTCTTTGTAACCGTATCTTCGCCGTCAGCGACTGTTACGGTCATACGGGAAGGGCCGCTCTTGTCGGAAACCGGAACGATTCTGGCTTTGACTTCCTGACTGCCGTTTGCAGGCAGGCTCAGGATATAATCAGGTCCGAATCCTTCCAGACTGACATGCGCGGCGTCGTTGGGAATCAGTACTGCATCCGAAGATTTAAGCGAAACTGCAAAGGCTCCGCCTTCGAGGTCGCTTACCGTAAAGCTTATATCCGCAGGCGTATCTTCGTCTGTTACCGTACTCGGAATATCGGAGATCGTCGGCGCTTTGTTGACATAGTTGACTGTGATCAGGAATTTTTTGCTGTCCGACAATGCGCCGTCATCTGCACTGACAGTGATAAATGACGTACCGGACTGTCCTGTTGCCGGAGTAATATTCAGAGTCAGATTTGCCGTCTGCCCCGGAGAAGTATTGATTCGGCCTTCGGTATCGGTACCGCCGATTTTGATATTCGCATCCGGAACCAGCGTTTCGTTATCGGATCGTGCGCTCATAGTCAGAGTTCCGCCTTCCGGGTCTTTTACCGAAAGCTTGATTTCCGGAATTGCAGTATTTTCCGCGACAGGCGCAGGATTGGCAATAGCCTCTATTGCCGGCGGATCATTAATTGCCCGGACCATGAGGAAAAAGTTTGTAGTCGCAGCATCGGTTCCGTCATTGGCTGTGAGAGAGATTTCTCCGGTTCCGGACATATTTGCGGCAGGAGTAATAGTAATACTTAATTCCCGCTCTTCTCCGGGAAGAAGCGTCAGCACATAATTGGGACCGTAGCCTGCGATATTGATAGCATTATTGGGAATCAGCGAAGTGCTATTCGAAGACGCAGTAATAAGAAGCCGCCCGCCCTCGGTATCTTTTACCGTAAAGCGTATGGGAGCAGTGACCGTATCTTCATCGGTCATCTGGTTGCCCTTTGTCGAGATCACCGGAGCTTCGTTTACATTGACTACCGTAATATCAAAAGCAGGCAAAGATGCACTTGCGCCCGAAGAATCTGTTACCGTAATCACAATCCCAGTCGTAACGCCTACATAGTTGCCTCCCGCGGTTCCGGAAAGTTCTCCGGTATTTTCATCGAATGTTGCCCACGCGGGCTGATGCACAATGCTGAAAGTCATATCGTCAAGGCTGTCGTCAATATCCGTCACTACAGGCTTGAAGGAATACTTCTCACACTCGTCCGGCATACATTCGTTTACCGAGGTTCCGGGCGTCCCGGAAATTGCCGGCGGATCGTTGAGCGGATTCACTTTGAGGAAAAGAGATTTCGTTGCTGCACCGCCTGAGCCGTCATCAACGGTCAGAACAATCTCTCCCAAACCGAAAGCATTGATATCCGCATCTTTTGCCGGTTTGACTGTCAGGGTACGGTCTGCGCCGGTTCCCTCTGTGCGGATATTAGTGTATTTGTCCGGAACCAATCCTGTATTCTTAGAAGTCACGGTTATCTTCAGATTTTCAAGAGCCGTGTCCGAATCCGCAACTTTGAAAGTAAAAGTCTCTGTTGTGTCTTCATACATCTCCAGATTTGCAGAAATATTGCTGATGACCGGCGGATCATTGGCCGGCTTGACGGTAAGCAGAAAAGCAGTTGATGCCGTACCCATGCCGTCATTCACACTGACCGTGATTTTTGTCTCGCCGGATTTGTCTGCTTCGGGAGTCAGCACTAATTTCAGCGTAACCGGCGTATCCGCAGTAACCTTCACTTTGCTTTCAGTATCCACGCCTATAATTCGGGTGCCGTTTGCGGAAATCAGTTCCGGATTATCCGAGCTTACGGAAAGGGTCAGATTTCCGGTTTCTTTGTCGCTGACCGTAAAAGAAATCTCTCCTGTGGCTTTGTCTTCATCAGTTGACTGAGCAGCGATTTCCGAAACCGAAGGGGGATCGTTTTTCTCTCCTACGGTCAGAACAAACTGAGTCTCGGCTTTTGCTTTTTCGCTGTCTGTCACAGTCACGATAATTCCCGTGGAACCGAAGCGGTTTTCCCCGGGCAGAATGCTCAGATCCAGAGATGTCGGAACTCCTGCATCTGCATATACCGGATAATTGGACGCTGAACCGAAACTGCCGATTTTGATATGATCGTTGTCATTGGGAACAATTGCCGTATCCACCGGCGTCACGGATACGGTCAGTGATCCGCCTTCCGGGTCTTTGACCGTAAAGGGGATTTTATCGCTCCATGTATCTTCCTGAGTCTGCTGGGGACCTATCCACGAAACAGTCGGCGGATCATTCACCGGATTCACTGTCAGGAAAAAGCGGGCTTCGGCAGATGCCTGATATTTGTCCGTGACAGTCACAGCGACTTCTGCGGTTCCCGATTTGTTGGCCGCGGGCTTGATTGTAACCCGGCGTTCCGAACCCGAACCGCTCACCGTAATAGCACCCGATGGAATCAAATCTGTTTTTGCCGAAGAAGCAGCAATAAGCAAATCTGCCAGCGGACCGTCCGGGTCTCCTACAGTGAAAACAAAATCTTTCACCGTATCTTCATCCATTTTAGTATCACTTCCGGGTCCCGTAATGGTCGGTTTGGCGTTTACCGTGAGTTTGAAGGTCATT
>DYRK01000019.1:12999-18383 GCA_020718785.1 Desulfatirhabdium butyrativorans
ACTTCCGGGTCCCGTAATGGTCGGTTTGGCGTTTACCGTGAGTTTGAAGGTCATTGTCCCCGAAGCTTTGCCGTCGCTGACCGTTACAATAATATCTGAAGTACCGTATCCGGTCGGAACAAGAGTCAAGGTGTGGTCTTTACCCGTACCGGTCATACTTATGGCATTGGCAGGAATCAGCGGATCTTCAATCGGCGGATTTTCTTCCAATTTCGATGAATAAGCATATACGGTCAGAGTAGTTACGGCATTGTCCACATCTCCTACTGCAAATGAAAATGACTTGGATGATGTCTCGTTCATCATTCCGGATGACGGACCTGTGATTGTGGGTGCGTCATTCACCGGACTGACTTCCAGAGTAAAACTTTTCTGAGCGACCGCTCCGTCTTTGTTTTTGACTGAAACCGTAATCCGGGCAGTCCCGTACTCATTAGCCGGCGGTATTATGGTCAGTTTCCGGTTGCTTCCGGATCCGCCCAGCGAGATATTCGCCTCGGACATATTCGAAGATATCGATGAATAGGAGACAATGAGATTTTCTGCCGGAGTATCTGCATCGCTGACCGTAAAACTTATATAAGCCGGCGTGTCTTCATCTGTCACTTTATCAGAGATATTCGAAATCGAAGGCGCGCCTCGAACCGAAAAAGCAAAACTCTTGGAGGCAGTGTCATTATCGGTGTCGGTCACGGATATCGTAATAGTCGAAGTTCCGGTCTGATTTGATGTCGGCGTAACAGTCACCGTGCGGTCTCCGTCAGAACCGCCGAACACAATATTGCCGAGAGGAACCAGCGCAGTATTGGAAGACGCGGCTGTCAGTTTCAATTGACTCGCCGGAGTTTTCTCATCGCTGATTTTAAATGAAAGAGGTCCTGATGACGTATTCTGATTGACAACAATCGCCGTATCAAGCCCTGTGATGACGGGCGGATTATTGACCGTAAGAGTGAAAGAAGCCTCGGTTTTATTGCCGTTGGCATCTTTTACGGTCACGGTAATAACGGCTGTGCCGTATTTCCCCGAAGCAGGAGTAATCGTGAGAGTACGCTCGGATCCGGAGCCGCCTGTGACTACAGCACTCTGGGGAACCAGCGTGGTATTTTTGGAAACCGCACTGACCTGAAGGCTTGCCGCCGAGGTTTCTGCATCATAGACAGTAAATTTGACTAGCAGAGTCGTATTTTTGGGTGTTGACTGATCCGTCAGATTGTAAACCGAAGGATAGGTATCCGGAGGAGGCACACCGGGGTCTGTTATGACTACTTTTTCCGCAGAAATCGCACCGGCATCAGCGCCTTTGCCGGAAACATCCGTGTTAGGCGCGCCTACAATAGTATTATATCCGAAAATACCTACAGACCGTCCGTAATAATCATTGGTTCCGCCGACGGACGGAATCAGTTTTTCTTTCTGTGACCAGGCAGAACCGCTCAGACTGAAAATATATGCTGCACCGGCATTGCTTCCGGCTTCGTCATCTCTGTCTGCTCCTGCAATCAGAACCCAATACGAGCCTTGACCGTAAACAGAAACGGATTTGCCGAAATTATCGCCTGTAGCACTGTCCGAAGCATAGACATGCGCGGTCTGTGTCCAAGTCTCATCGCTGTTGCGTTTGAAAATATAAATCAAGCCGGAGTCCGTGCCGCCGGAAGTATCATCTCCGTCCGCTCCGATCACGGCGTAGCAGGCTGTGCCTTCGCAATACAGCGAAACAGAACGTCCGAAGTAGTCATTCACCGCGCCGTCGTCTGCGGTCAATTTGGCTTTCTGATTCCATCCGGAGGCTTCCCGCTTGAATATATAAGCTGCGCCGAAACTCGTATTGGTGAGGGAATTTTTGCTCAGATGCGCGCCCACAATTGCATAATCTCCGGAAATGGAAACCGAGGTCCCGAAATAATCTCCGGCTCCTGCATCTGAAGGAATCAGCTTTTTTTGCTGAGTCCAAGTCGTTCCCTCTCTCTTGAAAATATATGCCGCCCCGGAATCCGCGCCTTTGTCGTCATCATAAGGAGAGCCGACAACAGCATAATCTCCTGAAATCGAAACAGAAGTACCGAAACTGTCTCCGGCAGCCCCGTCCGATGCAGTCAGTTTTTTCTGCCGGGTCCATGCGGTTCCGTTCCAGATGAAAATATAGGCGGAACCGGACTCGTTTCCTTTGTCATCGTCTCCGTTTGCGCCGGCAATGACATATACTCCTGAAACAGAAACAGCTACTCCTAAGCGGTCAGCGGCAGTGCCGTCATCGGCAATCAGTTTTCCTGACTGAACATAACTTTCGATACCGGTGTTTTGAAACACATATACTGCGCCGGTGCTGCTGTTATCTCCGCTCGCGCCGGCAACTGCATATACATCTGAAATGGAAACCGATCCGCCGAAATAGCCGGAGGCTGTTCCGTCCGTGGGAAAGATATCTCCTGCCTCCGATATCAGAGGAAGAACAAGTAAAAACAAAAACATGATCCCTATACCGCGGTTTGTCAGTCTCGATTTCATTGGAGCCTCCTTAATGAGTGTGCTGTATTTTCCGGGTGTTACATTTCTTTGTGCCGGAGAGTCAAGAAAATTGGGAGAACTTTATCATAAATTTTCTGTACGTTCAATATCTGAAATCATATTACACGGAAACCTGCATTATATTACAGTGTCGCAGTTCGGTCGCCGCTGTTCCGGAGTCCAAAAAAGTGCTAAAATTTCATTTCAGCACTCCGGAGCATTCCTTCGCAAAAAAGGAATTTTTGCACTCCGGAGTGCTGAAATGAAATTTTAGCATATAAGCTTGAGCCATACCCTGAGCCATTCGCTGATACCCCAAGCCTGAGCATCGCATCCGCGTGAAGTATGCGGAAAATCTCCGTCTGAAATTTCCGGAATATGCCCGACGCATCCGTCACTGATAATCCGGCTGCTGCTTCCCAGCCATGCTGCCGCGGTCTGCTTTGCGGGCAGGGATTTATATGTCATGTAATAGGCTTCGCAAAAAGACGGAAATACCCAAGTCCAGGCTGTGCCGTTGTGATACGCGGGTTTCCGCCGGGTGTCTTCGTCTCCCGCGTAAATCCCCTGATAGGGCTGATGCGGATCACTGAGCAATCTTCCGTAATGATAAATTCCAAGCGGACGCCTGAGAGTCCGGTCTGCAAGACTTCGGATCGCGCCGGGAACCAAAAGTTCTTCACAGGCTGCCAGAATGCTGCGGCACATTTTTTTATCTGTGACCGCATTCAGGGTCAAAGCAAAAAGCTGGTTCGGACGCAGTGCATCGTCTGCTTCAGCCTGAGAAGCCGGGGTTCCGGGACGGGCATAAAGGCAATCAGACAAATATCCTTCTTTTTCAAGAAAAAACAATTTCATAATCGAAGCCCGGACCTGAGAGGCGAGTGAGATGAAAGGTTCGGGGTTCGGGGTTCGGGGTTCGGGGCGGGATACCCCTGACCCCTGACCCCTGACCCCGAACCCCAGAAACGCCAGCGCAAAATGCCACATTGCCTGAATTTCAATCGGATATCCCTCGCGCGGAGTTCCGGCCGGAAAATTGGTGTCCATCCAAGTAAAATGAGAAGGGCTGAACAGCAGACCGGATTCCTTATCCATGCGGATACCGTTGGGGGTTCCGGCAATTAAAGACAAAGCCATGGAAACGAGAATTTCCCTTATAGTCCGCCCGTTGCATTCGACATTCAGAAAATCGTCATTTCCTTCGGCACGGATAAGTTCCGAGCAGGTTACGAAAAACCACAGCGGCGCATCGGAAGTATCGCGGTTTCCCGCGTCATTTCCGCGAATCATGTTCGGAAGAGTCCCGTCTTTTTCAAACCGGGCAAACTGCGTGAGAATAGCTCTGGATTCCTGAGTTCTTCCCGAAGCAATCAAGCCTCGGACAAAAATGAGCGTGTCGCGTCCCCAGTCCAAAAACCAGGGATAGCCCGCAATGACTGTATTCAAGGTGTCACGTTTCACGATGAAAGCGTTGAGTGAATGCCTGATGCGAGGTGCGGGGTCCGAGGTGCGGGGTGAGAGGTCACCCCTGACCCCTGACCCCTGACCCCGAACCCCTATTTCCGCTATAAGTTCTGCGCTGTCTCCGCCCCTGAGAGGTATGGAAAAATAGCCGGGGCTGAAGAGATCGGAATTTGCATCCGATCCGCGTTCTGCTTCGAGAGGGCGATAAACCATGTAATGCCATTCCGGTTCCCGTGTAAATGTTCCGGAAGAGATTCGGATTCTGAGGCGACGATGGCGTGAAGGAGCAAAATCGAATCCGTCGGAATGGGATTCAACCAGCCCGGGCCAGCTATGTTCAGGTCCTGAGTAAGCTTTGGTGGTTTCATGAAAATTGCGGTCTTCGATGTCGGGCCGAAGAATAAGGCGGACGGCTTTCCCGTCATCCAAAATACGGTCATTGCGGCCGGCAGGAACACGCCGCCTGAAACGAATACTCCGCCGGCATGTCCCCGAATGCTCCCGCCGGAAAACAATCCGCATGGCATTTTCATCCGGAATCATTTCCATTTCAATCGAGAGACAGACATATTCGCTCTGTCCTGCGGGAACATGGTATTCCCAATATCCTATGCCTTTTTCGACTCGGAACATCTCCAGACAGTCATTGCAGATTTCCGAAGAATAGCCTTGAAATACCAGCCATGCCCGGCATCGCGTAAACATAATCCAGCGGTCTTCGGGAAAGTCCGGATTCAGATTTGCGGCAAGCAGCGCGTCATAGCGGCTGTTCAGCTTTCCCCATGACGCATTTGCCCGTAGCATTCCCCCGCGTCCGTTGGTTGACAGCAGCATCAGAGAAGGATTTCTCAGAAGTTCGGGACGGCGGAATATCTGCTTTATCTCGATGTCTTCCGAATATGAAAGAAATAAAAGAGCCGCGTCCGCGTGTTCACAGTGTCCGGGCGTATAAACCTTCATTTTCAGGGTACAGGAGCGATGTTCACGAGTAACAGGCAGCGGTATGAAAAGTGCAAAATATGAGCCGTCCGCGGCCGGCAGACTTTTCTCCTGAGCCAATGTCTGCTCTTTGTCTGTGATCCGGGCGGAAAATATTGTACTTGCCTGTATCAGAAGAAAATATCCGGGAGGAATCATGACTTCCCGCCGGATGTCCCGTGACCATTGCCATGCAATCACTCGTGATTCTTCGCCGAAAGCATTGAGACTGCGGCAATATTCCAAAGGTGTCTCTGCCAGAAAAGCCTTTGCCTGATTCAGATCGAACTGATTCAGGTTCGGGGTTCTGGGTTCTGGGTTCTGGGTTCTGGGTTCTGGGTTCGGGGTTCCACTTACCTCTGACCCCTTACCCCTGACCTCTTTTTTGCAATAGACAAAAACCTCAAGGGCTTTGGCGATAAGACATT
>DYRK01000019.1:18483-23580 GCA_020718785.1 Desulfatirhabdium butyrativorans
CTGACCTCTTTTTTGCAATAGACAAAAACCTCAAGGGCTTTGGCGATAAGACATTGGTCTGAGATACGCGGGGGCAATCCCCGGCGGATTTCAGTATTTATGAACAGACAGTTGATATCCGCAGTAAGGCAGAATACCTGTCCCGGTTCAAGTAAAATCCGAAATTCAGATGCTGAAAGCCTTTCTGCAATAAAAATTTCTTTTTCAGACAGAATATCAAAGAAGGAATTCCGGGTTCCGAATTCTGTTTCCCGGATTTCGCACAGGGTCCGGCGTTCATCATCCAGATTGACTGCTATCAGGAGTTTTTTTTCCGTGGGTTTATGATGCCGCAACATGACAATACAGTTTCCGCCGCCCTGATGAACAAATTTCAGTTCGGTCTGATCCTGAAACGCGGGGTGATATTTCAGCAGGGTATTGAGCCGCCGGATATACGGAACCTGATTGGATGCCGCGCCCCAGTTAAGACTTATACTTTCGTGGACATTGATTTTTTCCCGGGCAAACCATTCCACGCCGTTGGCAAAGCCGAATCCGCCATGCCGGGAACAGAGCGCGCACAAAGCTGTCCGCATTGCGCTGTAAGTTTCGGAGCGTGCTGCAAGACGGTTGTTGTCATGGGTTTCGGCAAAATGAATCAGCAGTCCATCGCTTTGTGCAATCTCTAAAGCTCCGGGAAGATAATATTCGATCTGGCTCCGGTCGTAGTTCTGAAAGAGTTCGGAATAAGCCGCATCGAAATTGGCTGTGTTCAGGATATCGCGGGTCACGGAAATTTTTCCGCCCAATCCTTCCAGCAGGAAAAATGTATCGGGATATTGATCGCGTACCTCTGCCACAATATATTTCCAAGCCGGAACCGGAATCATATATCCTGCGTCGCAGCGGAATCCATCCACACCGCGGCGGCACCAGGTCAGAAATACATCTGCCATATATTGCCACAAAGAGCGATGGCGGTAATCGAGCTTTGTCAAGTCTTCCCATTTCACTCCCCACGCGCCCGGAACTTCGATGCGCCCGTCTTCTCCCCGGACTAACCATTCGGGATGAGTTTCATGCAGCCGCGCAGCCCATCCCGTATGATTTATCGCAATATCTATAAAAATTTTCGCTTCGCGCTCATGGACAGCATCCACCAGTTCGATGAACTGTTCGAGCGGTGTGGCGCGTGGGTCGAATTCTGCAAGCGCGGGGTCAACTTCGGTAAAGCTTAACGTGGCATAAGGACTGCCGAAACGGCCCATGCGTCCGTAAGTAGTGGGCGTGGGATGAACAGGGAGCAGTTGAAGAATGCGGCAGCCCAGTTCTATCACAATAAAATCGAGTTCTTTTATCAGGTCACGGAAAGTCCCGGATTTGGGAATTACGGTATAACCGGCTTTATCCAGATTCCGAATAAACGTTGCAAGCTCCGGATTAGGTTCGCCCTCTCCTTTTTTATTCGGACCGAACTGCCGGACAAAGGCATTGTAAATAATATTTGCACAGCAGAAATCTGCCGGTTCTGTATTGATAACTGTATTCTGCCCCGGGGGCCAGACCGGATCGCTTTCGCCCTCTCTGAGAAAATAGCATTTTGCCTCAAAATGTCCGACTTCGCACAGCGGAACCGTGATTTGGAACAAGTTAGAAGTGAGAAGTGAGGAGTGGGAAGTGAGAAATGAAGATTCGGTTCGGTTCATGGGAATGTCGGACCAGTCCCTTCTCAGAGGGGGATCGTCATAAAGAACTTCCCGGATGATTTCCAGTCGTGCAGTCTTCGCGTTCCCGATATTGGTGCGAAGCCATGCAGTTCCGTTTTCTTCCGAAGGAACCGACAAGGTAAAAGTGACCGTGTCGCCCCGGAACATCAGAAGCCGTGTTCCGGGACCGGGAGTCTGTATCAGCCGATCCGAATTTTTCATAATATTTATATTTAGTTATCCCTGTTATGGAAAGCTCGGTACATGGTGAAAACGTGAAACGTGATGAATCGGATATCACGTTTCACGCCTCCATCATCATATTTCACGCCGTTTTTCGATAAACTCAGGAACCTTGTTTCGCCAGCAGCGCACGCAGACGCTTGAGTTCGGCTTCAGCGGCGTCGGCACGCCGTGATTCAGTTTCAGCACGCCGGGCTTCGGTTTCAGCACGCTCATATTCGGCTTCTCCGCGGGTCAGAACCAACGCGCCGTCATTTGTATAGAAGCGCAGCCAGACTGCATGAATCCGCTGAAATTCCCCTTCCCATAAGCCCAGCCAAAGCCCGATTTCTTCACTCCAAAGCCATCCCCGGTCATTCGGCAGGATTTCGACATAGCTGCTGTTGCCCAGACGCCATCCGTACAAGCGTTTTTCCCCGGGATCATAACAGAAATATTCCGGAGTGCGGAATGTCTGTTCATAAAGGTTTTTCTTGAAACCCAAATCCATTTTCATGGTCGAGGGCGAAGCCAATTCGACAATCACATCAGGATATTGTCCGTCTTCGTTCCAGACCACCCAAGATTTGCGATCCCGAGTGCCGTCCGTATCTTTGACCACAAAAAAATCAGGTCCCCGGTAATCCTTGTTCCGAACCTGTGCCAGACTGAAATAAATAAACATATTTCCGCCTGCAAAATAATCGCGGCGGTCTTGCCAATGCTGATGAACAGAGGCAATCAGCAGATTCATTTCGATTCGGTGCCAGTTTGTTTCCAATGGGATACCGTCCTCCGAAGGCAGATCAAGCGATTCAAGCTCTTTTAAAATCGCCTCGGCTCTTGTTTCATCATCATCGTCGTCATATATCAGAGTATCTTCTTCACACGCGTACTGAATCGCCAATGACATCAGTACCTCCTTTTCAACTTAACGGATAAGCAGTTTCCTTAACACTTGACGCTGAAAAATGCAATTATTTTCAATCCCGGACAATACATGCGGCACATCGGCGATTGAACAAAGGCTATTTTCACTCACCCTACAGCAAAAATGCTTTGACCGCATCCGGCAATACGGCTGTCACCCGAATATTTTCGCATTTACCGCGCGTTATGACCGAAACTTCGACAGGAATATCTTTCGGAGCTTTGCTGTATCCCGCGCATACTGACGCGGCAAATTTCACTGTGTCTGCGCCTGCCTGATTTCCGGTAATCAGAACGCTCGGACCCGGAAAATTTTTCGTTTTTATCATGGCATCTTTTTCAGGATTGTAGTATCTGACGATATGCTCATTGTCTTTCTGAGTGCGTCCGACAACCAATTTGCTTCCGTCTGGCAGTCGGAAATGGCGTCCGTATTTCAAAAGATGCAGGGAGTTTTCGGAATCATCGTCTTTGTGATCCAGCAGATCTTTGAGACGCGATGCGTAGCCTTTGTCGGTCAGAAGACATCCGCCCGCGGGAACCGGGTAATCTGTGACGCCGAATTTTTCCGCCAAAGCCATCTGATCTTTCCTGCCTCTTCCGGAAATTCCGAGCAGCAAATCCCGGCGGATCAATCCCTGCTTTTCCGGGATGGTTTCCGGAAGTTTCTGCGCGCTCAGAGGACGCAGAATATATCCCTCGAAATCGGAATTTTTTTCCACATACCGCAGGGAATTTCTGGTCTGGGACATGGGACGCTGCCCCAGAACTTCGCCGCTGAACAGAAAATCAAATCCCTGCTCTTTCATGACTTTGCCCGCAAGCCTGAACATGAGCGCATGACAGTCCAAACAGGGATTCATATAATGACCGTATCCGCATCTCGGATGTTTCAGCATTTCAAGATAAACCGGCGTGATATTCTGAACCCTCAGCGGGATATTGGTGCAGAGAGAGGCGCGTCGGGCTTTTTCAGATGAAAAGAACGGCGTTTCAAAGGTGATCCATTCGACGGCAATTCCCTGTTCGCGTAATACCAGCGCGGACAGAATGCTGTCCAAACCGCCGGAACAAAGCCCTAATGCCTGTGTTTTCAAATTTGAATTCATAATGATTTTTGTGTAGGGTTCACTGCAGAGCGGGTTTCAAACCCGCTCTGCGGAAGATCGTCAAAGAAATTAACCCCCCTGCCGATGAAAAATTGCAGAGCGGGTTTGAAACCCGCTCTTACGTTAAACGAGATGATAATGAAACCTCTTCAGCGCAAAGCAGACAAAATTTGTGAAATACTAAAGAAAACTTATCCTGATGTCAAGACACAACTGCGGCATGACAATCCTTTTGAACTCTTGGTCGCGACCATTCTGTCCGCGCAATGCACGGATAAACAGGTCAATGCCGTGACACCGAAATTATTCGAGCATCTCAGAACCCCGCGTGATTTTTCCGATACAGACATTGAAAGCCTCGAAGCTCTGATCCGTCCCACAGGATATTTCCGCAACAAAGCCCGGCATATTCAGAACTGTTCCAGAGCCTTACTGGAAAAACACAATGGCAAAGTTCCGGATACGCTGGAGGATTTGCTGCAACTTCCGGGCGTGGGGAGAAAAACCGCGAATGTGATATTGGGAGCCGCTTTCGGAATTCCTGGAATGGTGGTGGACACGCATGTGGCAAGAATATCTCAAAGGCTCGGGCTGACGCAGAGCAGCAGTCCGGTCAAAATCGAGTTTGACCTTATGGCAGTGATTCCTGAAAAAGACTGGAATGATTTTTCGCTCTGGCTGATATATTTCGGAAGAGCCATCTGCAGGGCGCGTAAACCGGACTGTCCCGAATGCCCGATGAACGATCTCTGCGATTATCCTGAAAAAAGGAATAATCCTTTATAACCATCTTAACTCATGTTACGCACCTGTCATTCCTGCGGAAGCAGGAATCTGTGAAAAACTTGGATTCCCGCTTTCGCGGGAATGACAGCGGAAGATGACAGCCGTCTGATTTTACATCCGGCTGCGTAATATCAGTTATATAATAGACATTATCGGAAATAAGAAACTTGCTTGTCAACAGGTAACTATTCCATTTTGTTTTTTCTTTCAAAAAAGACTTCCCGACTTTTTGAAACTTCAACTTCCTTCTTCAATTCCGCTCCTTTTTACTCCGGAAACACTTCCTGATCTGCCAATTTTTTTAAAATTTCGACTGAAAGCGGTTTTGAAAGCGATATATTCTTCGCTATCTGTTTCCCATG
>DYRK01001060.1 GCA_020718785.1 Desulfatirhabdium butyrativorans
GGTTCAAATCCCTGTCCTGAACACGATTCACAGGATTTTAAGATTGCCAAGATTGCGTAATAATTTTTTAATCTTGCTAATCCGTTAATCCTGAAAATCCCGGTTCAGACAATCAGCATCCCTCAATCCTGATTCAAATCATTTTAAGGAGCGAACCGCACGGACGTAGCTACTGCCATAATTATTGTAGTAACTAACATTACCTATATCGAAATCAACACACCACGCTATATACTTCACGTTAAGCCCTATAGACCGCTTGGATGCACCATTAGCACGATTATCCGATGTCCAGCAGCATTTCTGCATTTTGCCAAACAATGGATTAATGTACAGATCGCCGTTCATTGCCTTTGGTGTCAGCAATGATTTCAGTTCATCAACTGTTGGTAAACGCCAATCGCTATATCCGGCAAACTTATTACTATTGAGTTTTTTAATATACGCTGTAGCTTCTTCGTAGCCGATATAACTGGAGGATCCTGATTTCTGCCACATCAGACCTGTTGCGTGGTCTGTTATGGTTTTATCACGGTTGTCCCTGAAATCGTTCTTCACATATTCAATCGGTCGTGAATCTCTATCCAATTTAAATTTGCTGTAAATTTCCTTAAATTCCTCATCGGAAAATTCCTCATTGGAAATAATCGCTATAGGAGTTCTTCGGAGTTGATATTTCGGTTTCTGTGCCAGCCGCTCAATCTCTGCTTCTTTAGCCAGTCTTTCACGTTCTGCTTCAATTTTAGATTCTTGAGCTTGCTTTTCAGCTTCCTGAGCCTGTCTCAAATCTTCCGCTTGCTTTTTTGCTTCATGTTCAAGCCTTAATGCTTCTTTTGATTCTGCTGCTATGCGCTTACGTTCTTCTTCCTCAGCCAATTTTTCACGCTCTGCTTTATCAGCCCGCTCTTTTGCCTCCTGAACTTCTTTTTCTTTCTGAGCAGTAATTAACCGAGCATTTTCTTCTGCTTTATCAGCCCGCTCTTTTGCTTCATGAGCTTCTCTTTCTTTCTGAGCAGCAACCTGTTGAGCGTATCTTCTTTGTTCAGCTTCTCGTTCAATAACCTGATTTATATTGCAATACCCGATACCGAATAAAATCATCAGAACAACAAAAATACGGGCTTTGCTTTTCAGGTTTTTCAGCATCAGAAGCGGACGTGTTAATAGACGAATCGGCAGCATAACTAAAGTTTTCGGAATCGAAGACGAAGGCGTTGCAAAACGAGTCGGCGCATATTTTGTTTGCACCGAAGTCTTCCGAATTGAAGGCAGCGGCTTCTGAGACGATATTTTAGACTGCCCTGACGCACTTATCGGAAACGGGTCATTTTTCAGCAGGTTTTTACGCTCGCACCAAGTACA
>DYRK01000020.1:0-2058 GCA_020718785.1 Desulfatirhabdium butyrativorans
CCGAATCTTATAAATCATAATGGTCGGTCGCTTATGTCCGAAAATATATGGCCCGGTACATATGACAGAAAAAAAGGCACAGTCTATGCCATCGGACAGCATAAACAAAATTTTACATCCATACATATTTTATCGGAATTGTCAAGGAAAAAAAATTTTATCTCCGTATATTATTTAATTGACTTGTCTGTAAAAATCGAATATAAGACCGCCTGAAGTCGGAGGCTGGCTCCGACAGGCATAAATGAAAAAACACAATAAAGGAGAATGAGCTTGAAGAAATTTGCAGTTATGGCGTTGGTTGTGCTGATGGGGATGTGTGTGACTGGAAATGCTATGGCAAATCCCGCGGAAGATGAATGTGTTGCCAAATGCAACGCAGCCGCAAAACTGGTTGCTGAAAAAGGCGATGCGGCAATCGCAGAAATTAACAAGAAAGACGGCCCCTTTGTTTCTGAAAATACCTTTGTTATCTTGTTCAATTTCGAGGGCGTTGTACTGGCACATCCGCTGAAAGCGGATACCATCGGCAAAAACCGGCTGGCAGACAAAGACAGCAAAGGCAAAGCGTATTATCAGGAATACGTTGAGACCGCAAAAAAAGGTTCGGGCTAGGTAGAACATATGTGGACCTCGCCTGATAAAAAAGATCTCTCCAAAAAGACATATATTCAGAAAGTCGAGGGGAAAGATATGGCTGTGGCTGCCGGTTATATCGTGAAATAAGCTTTTGTAAACATTCCCGATTCCTGTTTCGATGGGGATCGGGAATCCCTCCTCGGAGCATTTTTTCCTCTGTTTTACAATCGCAATATTCTGTTCTTACCTATCCGAATTCCGGATTTTCAGTAAAACGATTTTGCAAATCGTTTCTGCGGATAAAACGGTTTGCAAAACCGTTTTACAAAAAGCGCAGATTATGCCAGTGGGCAGTATATATGAAGGTTCAATATTCGATACTATATCAAGACCCGTCTCTTATCCTTGCGGACAAGCCGCAGGGAGTAGCAACGGGTTTCGGCGAAAAGAGAAATCTTTGCGAAATGATTTTCAATGATTTTCCCGAATTGAAAAAAGTCAGGGGATACAACAGCAATGAGGGCGGACTGCTGAACCGCTTAGATAATGAAACCGGCGGAATTGTTTTGTTTGCAAAACACGATGACTCGTTTGACTATTATTCCGATCTTATGAAAGCTGAAAAAATCGCCAAATTTTACACCGCTGTTTCAGAGGGCATTCCGGCACATCAAAAAGGAATGATTGACATTCCCCTTGCCCATCATTTGAAAAACAGAAAAAAAATGACCGTTGTTTCGGGTCATACAAAATACAGAAGTACGCCGAGAGAGGCGAAAACAGAGTGGGAACTGATAAGAACAGAGGATAAATTTTCTCTCCTGAATATCTGCATCCGGAAAGGAATGCGTCACCAGATACGGCTGCATCTTGCCCATATCGGTCTTCCGATTGTCGGAGACAAATTGTACAATAAAAAGAAATATCCCGGCATTGAAAATCATCTTTTCTATGCCCACGGAATACAGTTTGTTTCTTTGGAAAATAAAAAAATCGAAATTTATACAGATGTTCCTTTTATAAAAGACAGGATCGGCGATGCTGCCAAATAGTTCTTTCCTTACAAAACAGCGTATTATGACCGTAGTATCACTGCTTTTCATTGTTCCGGCCGGCTTTTGCAGCAAATTCTATACCGGGCCCGCGGCAGACTGGGCGAACAATTCGCTGGGCGGTTTTTTCTACGAAATCTTCTGGTGTCTGCTGATTTTTTTCTTCTCGGAAAAAGTAAGGCACTGGAAAATCGCAGTGTCTGTTCTTCTAATCACCTGCGGTCTGGAATTTTTGCAATTGTGGCATCCGCTATTTCTTGAGATTCCGAGAAGTTATTTTATAGGAAGAACTATTCTGGGAACAACTTTCTCATGGTCCGATTTCCCGTATTATTTTCTGGGGAGTGCGGCAGGATGGCTCTGGATAAGGCTTCTGAACCTGATTCAACTTTGTCCGAATCCTGATTTTCAGGATTAAAGGATTTTC
>DYRK01000020.1:2158-15145 GCA_020718785.1 Desulfatirhabdium butyrativorans
TCTGAACCTGATTCAACTTTGTCCGAATCCTGATTTTCAGGATTAAAGGATTTTCGGGATATGTGTTCAGCCGTTGAGTGCTAAAATTTCATTTTAGCACTCCGCGGAAGCTTTGACAGAAATCATGCAAATCCTTTAATCCTGAAAATCAGGGTTCGGACGATGAGAGCTGCCGAATATATTTTCTGTAAATATCAAGGCTTATCTTGTTCTGTTCCGTCTGATAGGCTTCGGCTCTTTCCAAAGCCTTTCGGCTGTACGCGGCATAAGCAGCATCGTCATTGAAAAGTCTGTCAATTGCCGAAACGTATCTGTCAGCCATTCTGTCCGCGAAGAATTCCCCGGCGGAGTCCATATCAATCAATATGCCGCTGTCTCCCAGGGCTTCGGGAATACCGCCGATATTATTGGCAATAACCGGAATACCGTTGGCAGACGCTTCCAGAATGACTCGGGAAAGCCCTTCTTTGACGATTGACGGAACCAGCAGCAGATTTATTTTCCTGTAAAATTTTCCGACATCGCCTATTTCTCCCATATATTGAGCATTTTCAGGAAGATGTTTAAGATCAGAATAAGCTCCTCCCATAATAACAAATCTGCGATGCGGCATTTTTTCCATGACAGCCGCGACAATATCATCACCTTTGGCTTTGCCTGAGGAATAATAGCCGATGAAATTCCCTTCCCGATCTCCGGTCCGGGAACCGGGTCTGTCATAAAAATGCGGGTTGGGACGCCATATTTCAGCATTAATTCCAAGCAGTTGTTTCGCCTGTTCCTTCAAAAATCCGCTTGCCGTGAAAACAGTTCTTTTCTGTAAGAATCTGATATACGCAGGATTGCTGATATATGCCTCAATATTGGAGAGCGAGCGGAAAAAATGTGCGCCCGGAATGCCGGATACAGACACCGAAATCAGAGAAATGAAATCCGAGTCGCAGGTAATGGCATAATTTGTTTCGGATTTTTTTATTGTGTCCGTCACCATCTTCAAAACATTCTGATGATAGGAATTTCCCATTTCCATTCCGTTGAACGGAATAATTTTATGGGGGATTCCGATATGTTTGCCAATGGATTCCAGAAACCGTGCTTTATATTCTGGAGCCGGGTCATACCGGATAAACGTATAAACACATATATTTTCACCCTGCTCCCTGAGCCATCGGGCAGTTTCGAACATGGAAATCGAACCGCCGTCGCAGCATTCGGGATTGTGATGGTAAACGAGAATCAAAGAGATATGTTTTTTATTATTTGTCATGTTCATGACTCCGAATCTGAAAATATTCCGAACAGATATTCCTGGTTCTAACGGATTTTGTGGTGGAAAATAATTGAAAGCCTATGTTTTCGGACATGACGCAATGTTTTGGCAGCGCGCCTGTGTATCTTTGACCATGATGGTATTTGCGGCAGCACCGTCGCTTTTCCATAATTCCCAGCCGGTTGTGCCGTCATTCGCCTGAAAAAACAGCGTGCCGTTCATTTCGCTCAGAGAACCCGGATAAGAACCTTCTGCCCCCGAGCAGATGTCTTTGACCATGACGGTATTTGCGGCAGTGCCGTCGCTTTTCCACAACTCACAGCCGTTTGTGCCGTCATTTGTCTGAAAAAACAGCGTGCCGTTCACGTTGGTCATATTAGACGGATTAGAACCCGGCGTTCCCGTCCGGATGTCTTTTACCATGAACGGGTCTGCTGCATACGCCGCTCCGAAAACGCTGACAGCCAGTATAAAAACGGCCATCCTCAGACATACTTTTTTCATTGATGTTCTCCTTGCTTTATTCAAGGGTTAAAAAAACAGAAACGCCGGCTGCTCGGCGAACCTCTGCAACTGGCTGATTTTTAATGGAAGTCAGGCAGTAACGTATCTTTTTTGTTTTTGACCGGCTTAATATATAAGATATATTATATGTTAATATTGGCGGCTTTGTCAAGTATTTTTTGCATCTGAAAGAAAAGATTGCCGGTTCAAGTCTCCTGACTTGAACCGTTCTGACCTTGGCCGAACTCGGTTCGGTTCGAATTCGGAACCGGCAACAGATTTGCCCTAAAGAATGAACGGGCGGACACGCTCCGTTTAGTCCGCCCTACAAACTACAAACTGAAGATGCCCTGAAATCAGACAAATCACAGTTCGGACAATGTAAGTCTGTCTGAACCCTGATTTGTCTGATTATTCTGATTGCCCTGAAGAGGCGCTGAAATCAGATAAATCAGACGAATCACAGTTCGGACAGTATGCTCCGGAAACAAAAACGCCGGACGCTCTCCTTTATAAAGCAAAGGCGGAGAACGACCGGCGTAAGACAGGCAGGGGACTTGGGCGATTTTTACAAAGTGAGGGCGCGGTCCGGGTGAATGAATAAAAACGGCTGATTTTTATGGAAAAGTCAAGTGTTTTTTAAAAAAATCTGCGGAGTCTGCGGGACAGCCTGTTGAAGTCTGCGGCATGATACACCTCCGGATAAATAAAAAACATCCTGACGGCATCCCTGCCGCCCGCAATTTCTGTGGCCTGTGACGCGCCGTCACACCCTTTTTTATCTGAATTTCAGATTTTAGGATAAACAGACTGAACGGTTTTGTCAAGTGTTTTTTTGCATCCGAATGAAAATTTTCAGGAAACCGGCGTCTGAACCCCTGATCCGGAGTGCAGAAATTATATTTTTGCGCGGCCCATTGTCTGAACCCTGATTAAAGGATTACAGGATTTCTGTCAGACCCTCCGGTCAGATGTCTGAACGGGGATTTCGGGGATTTTCGGGATTGACAGGATTTCAGAAATCCCGAAAATCCTTTCAGTCCCGAAAATCCCGGTTCAGACATTCGGTCAGTGTAAGTACAGGCTGAACAGAAATCATGAAAATCCTTTAATCAGGTGAATCAGGGTTCGGACAATGTGTGCAAAAAACCGCTTCGCTCTGTTTTTGCACTCCGGAACACAAATCATGAAAATCCTTTAATCAGGTGAATCAGGTTCGGACCTCGGCGTCTGTTCCGCCGGCCTCCGCAGCCGGAGCAACTGTCCGAACCCTGATTAAAGGATTACAGGATTTCCATGATTTCTGTTCAGCCTGTTCAGCCTGTTCATACCGGTCTGTAAAATCCGACAAGTCTGAAAGGCATGACAGAAATCATGGAAATCCTTTAATCAGGCGAATCAGGGTTCGGACAATGTGTGCAAAAAACCGCTTCGCTCTATTTTTGCACTCCGGAACACAAATCATGCAAAAAACCGCTTCGCTTGATTTTTGCACTCCGGAACACTTGCTTTTGAAAATCCCCGGTGTTATTGTTCCGATATCCGAGACAGGAGGTGCTTATGAAAGAAAGCCGGATGGACCGCATTGAAAAGGGAATGGAAGAGTTCTTCCGGGGAATGGCGGAACTCAGGGAGTCTCAGAAAAAAACCGATGAACATATTCTTGAACTGAAGGAGTCCCAGAAAAAAACCGATGAGCAGATTCTTGAACTGAAGGAATCTCAGAAAAAAACCGATGAATCTTTCCGCAGAGTCCATGAAGAAATTCTTGAACTGAAAGAATCTCAGAAAAAAACCGATGAATCTTTCCGCAGAGTCCATGAAGAAATTCTTGAACTGAAGGAATCCCAGAAAAAAACAGATGAGCAGCTTAACAGAACAGATGAGCAGCTTAACAGAACGGATGAGCAGCTTAGCAGAACCGATGAGCAGCTTAGCAGAACCGATGAGCAGCTTAGCAGAACCGATGAGCGTCTTAACAGAACCGATGAGCGTCTTAACAGAACCGATGAGCATATTAACAGAACCGAAGCGCAGTTGAATAAGACCATAAAAAAATTGGACGATATCGGCGCGAAGCTCGGAGAAATGGGTATTATTCAGGGCAAAGTTGCCGAAGACCTTTTTTACCGGAATGTGAGGCATGTTTTCGGCCAGAAAAACATGGCTTTTTCGGATGTGCGGCGGAACCTGAAGAAAAAAGGGGTTGCCGAATACGATATCGTGGCAGTGGAAAACGATACGGTTCTTGTGGTTTCGGTAAAGAACAAACTGGAACGGTATATGATTGACGACTTTCTGAGCGGCAAGCTTCCGAAATTCAGACAGGTCTTTCCGCAGTACAGGGATTTCCGGCTGCTCGGCGGTGTCGGCGCACTGGTCATGGATGACGGTGTCGGACGTTATGCTGAAAAAAAAGGGCTTTATGTGATGACTCAGAACGGCGAGGGCGGAGCCATGCTTGTCAACAGAAAAAATTTCACTGCAAAGGAGTTCTGAATGCGGACTGAAAGATTTCAGAAGGATGGCTGCAATCATCTTTTCATCTTTTGTCAAAAACAAATGTATCTGTCCAGTTTTTCAAGGCATTGCTCTTTTTGACGAGAATGCCGCCCGCCTCTGTCTGTTCAGGACAAAACTCAGGGGCTGCCGAAATCGCAGGATCGGCTGCTACGCGGCAGAAAGAGTTCATCACCGCTGTGAAAAAGCTGCGGAAGACTGTAACAGGCTGACCGCTCAGGAAAGTTTTTCGGCAGAACTGAATTATGTGAAATAATATTGGACAAACAGGAACACATTCGGATAATATATGCGAGGAAGCAGAACAAATGGAACAGCTTGTCAAAATTCATATTGAAAAATTGCCCGAAGGTGTGTATCTGGCAACTTCGGATGAAATTCAGGGTTTGATCGCACAGGGACGTACTGTGGCAGAGACACTCGAAATTGCCCGTGATGTGGCACGCAAGCTGATAGAAGCACAAGCGGAAATGCAGAGCGGATTTTATCAGGAATTGCCTGACTCATTTGATTACCCTCTACTTGTCAGCAGTTAAATTATGGGACGGCTGGCAGGTTTTCGTTATCGGGAAATTATAAAACGGCTCAAGTCTTTCGGCTTTGAATTCTATCGTCATGCGGCAGGCAGTCATGAAATGTGGTTTAATCCCGCTACAGACCGATATATAACTGTTCCCAATCATTCGGGAGAGATGCCTGAAGGCACATTGCGGGCAATTTTGAAGCAGGCACATATCAGCCCTGACGAGTTTTTACAATATAGAAAAGATGTTAAGAAGTAGTTACAGGATGTTCGACATTATGAGCTATCCGACTTCAAAAAAAAACCGGTGGGAAGATCATTATTCGCGTAAAGCGAAAAAAGAAAATTTTCCTGCCCGTTCTGTTTATAAACTCGAAGAAATACAAAAAAAGAATCACCTGATAAAAAAAGGAGATAAGGTTCTTGATCTGGGCTGTTTTCCGGGTTCATGGCTGCTGTACGCCGCGGAACTGACCGGAAACACGGGAGAAGTTGCAGGGATTGACCTGAAACCGGTTATCATCCCTCTGCCGCCGCATGTCAGAGTTTATACAGGAGATATTCTTTCGCCGGATGATAATCTGCTGCAATCTGTAGGAAAAAATTTCAACGTAATCATAAGCGACATGGCTCCGGACACCACAGGAAACAGATTTGTGGATTCAACAAGGTCTTTTAATCTCTGCGAGGCTGCGTTTTCACTCGCACGGGAACTGCTGTTACCGGGCGGGTCATTTGTATGCAAAATATTTCAGGGCGAGGGTTTCAAGGCATTTTCGGATTCGGTAAAGGCAAGTTTTAAAAAACACAAGATTTTCAAACCGCAAAGCAGCCGAAAGGCGAGTAAGGAAATCTATATTATAGGAATTGATAAAGTGAGAAGTGAGAAGTGAGAAATTTCTTACTGCCATTCTGAACGCAGTGAAGAATCTCCGGGGTTCTTCACTGCGTTCAGAATGACATAAAAGCTCGCTTTTCATTTCCCACTTCTCATTTCTCACTTCTCACTTAAACAAGGGGGGAAAAAACTATGTCAGGACATAATAAGTGGTCAACGATAAAGCATAAAAAAGGCGCGATGGATGCCCGGCGGGGTCAGATATTCACAAAGCTTATCAAGGAGATTATGGTTGCCGCACGTATGGGCAGCGGCGACCCGAGTTCAAATCCTCGGCTGAGATCCGCTATTCAGGATGCAAAAGCCGAAAATATGCCCAAAGACAAGATTGAGAAAGCAATCAAAAAGGGAACCGGCGAACTCGAAGGCGTGTATTATGAAGAAATCACTTATGAAGGCTACGGTCCCGGGGGTGCTGCGGTTCTTGTTGACTCTCTCACGGATAACAAAAACCGGACTGTCGCGGACATCCGCCATATTTTCGGCAAGCGCGGGGGAAATCTCGGTGAAAGCGGCTGTGTGGCATGGATGTTTGAAAAGAAAGGTTATATCGCTAT
The DNA here is from genome assembly GCA_020718785.1 of Desulfatirhabdium butyrativorans. Classification (GTDB taxonomy): domain Bacteria; phylum Desulfobacterota; class Desulfobacteria; order Desulfobacterales; family DYRK01; genus DYRK01. The sequence goes on from DYRK01000020.1 coordinate 8,431, forward strand.
CGAGAAAAAAGCCATCGAGGAAGATGCTCTCATGGAAATTGCACTGAATGCCGGCGCAGACGATGTCCGAAGCGATGAAGACAATTTCGAAGTTGTCACTGCTCCGGATGAGTTCGAATCTGTCAAGAAAGCTCTTGACGAAGCCGCTGTTACCTATACCGAAGCAGAGATCACCATGCTTCCGAAAACTGTCAGCAATCTTGAAGGAAAAGAGGCCGAGCAGATGGTCAAACTGATGGAGGCTTTGGAAGATTGCGATGATGTGCAGAAGGTTTATACCAATGCAGATATTCCCGAAGATATAGTAGCGAATATGGGGTGAGAGGTAAGGGGTGAGAGGTTCATACCCCTGACCTTCTCACCTCTGACTCCTACTTCTTTTTCTTATCTCCCTCTTCCTCCATCTGCAATATATCCGTGCCTTCGGGTACGACAAAACCGAACATGGCATCATCGAATTTCTGATTGAGCTGAAAACTGCTCAGTTCAATCGCGGTTTCATCTCCGTAAGAATTGTAAGTGATAATCTTTGCCACATCCCATGTCTTTTTTGAGACATAGAGAAATATATGGGAAATATCATATTTCTTTTCTTTGTCTTTAGGCAGAAGTTTCAGGACATGAAAATCCGGATCATCTTTTTTTTCAAAACTGACATCGAAATTCTGCCGGATAACTCTTATGTCTGACAGAAAACTCGCGCCTTTGCCGTCTCTGAAATAATCCGGCGCATAACCTACCGTGACCTGATTTTCATCGGGTCTGTACATCCAGAGCTTATTCCCGTCCGTAATAATGATCTGCTTATCCGGGGCTTCGTATTCCCAACGCATCATGCCGGGGCGTTTGATAAAGACTTTTCCGAAACCTTTGTCCGTTATCTGCACATCCTTCAAGGCAGAGCGCTGATCGAAACGGGCAGAAAAACCCGGACCCGAATACCGTTTTTCAACCCGTGTCACAATATCGTCTATGGACGGAGATACCACTTCAACAGGCAGTTCCGAGGCACGCGGTTTTTTTGCGGGGCTGTCTGTTTTTGAAGAACTGTCCTGTGCATACAGAGGATGAATGCTCAGGAAAGTAAAAAAAAGAAACACAATAAATTTCATTTGCTTTGCTGCTCCTTTTTGATGTTCTGATTGAAAAATTGTTTTACGGTAAAACGGCTTTGCAAGCCGTTTTATATTTATTCCGTTGAAATGATTTAAAAAATCGTTCTGCGGTAAAACGGCTTTGCAAGCCGTTTTGAAACTCTGTACTAAGCTTCGAAATCCATCAGAATCGAAATTTCTCCTCCTTCTGTTGTCGAAGTCCGGGCATTCGGATATCGCTTTTTAAATACCCGGATCATGCTTCTGTTTTCAGGCAGCACAATTGCTGAAAATCCTTTGTAGCCGTTCTTCTTTGCGATTTTCTCCAATTCACCGATCAGGTGGGAAGCAACTCCCATCCCTTGAAAATCCTCACGTACAACAAATGCCACTTCTGCATACCGGTCTTTGTCTTCGGCATAAGAGCCGATAGCCATGATTTCCTTATGCCCTTTTTTCTGCACCAGCCCGATGAGAGACATATTTTTCCGGTAATCCACGCTGGACCACTGCCTCTGAAGCATTTCTCTGGAAAAAATTCTGATTTTGCGGAAAAACCGGTAGTAAACTGTTTCTTCTCTGAGCGAATAGAAAAAATTCCTGTAGGCAAACTCGTCCGAGGGCAGCAACGGGCGCACAGACATGCGTTTCCCGTTTTTCAGCGTGATACGGTTTTTGTACTGCTCGAGAACAAGCCAGTCTTCTGCCGGAGGCGGAAGCTGATCTGCAAAGATGTAGTGATACTTTTTTGCAGTTTCGATAAGACCTGCCCGGAATTTCGGATGGGCAATCTGTGCCAGTTCCATGACCCGCTGATAAATGCTTTTGCCGCGAAGCTGTGCGATGCCGTATTCTGTCACTACAAAATTGACATCTCCCCGCAGAGTAGCCACGCCCGCGCCTTCGCTCAGATTCGGCACAATCCGCGATACGGTTCCGTTTTTTGCCGTAGAAGGGAGAGCAATGATGGAAATTCCTCCTTTGGACATGGCAGAACCCCGGATAAAATTTGCCTGATCCCCGATGCCGCTGTAAAAAAGATGCCCCACGGAATCTGCACAGACCTGTCCGGTCAGGTCAACTTCCAGAGCAGAACTGATTGAAACGAGATTTTCATTGAACGCTATTACTGCCGGATCATTGACAAAATCCGATGAGCAGAAATAAAAGGTCGGATTATTGTCTATGTAGTCATAAATTTTCTCGGAACCCATGCACAGTGTGGCCACAGTCACGCCCGGCATGAAACTCTTTTTCTTATTGCTGATTACTCCTTTTTCAAACAGCGGCAGAAACGCGTCGGTAATCATCTGGGTATGGATGCCGAGGTCTTTTTTATCTTCCAGACATTGCAGAATAAAGTAGGGCAGCCGTCCGAAACCGATCTGCAATGTGGACCCGTCCTCAATCAGTTCCGACACATAAAATCCGATGCGCCGGGCAGTTTCCTCATTCGGCGGCAAAGGCACAGATGTGACTAACGGTTCCTCATAGTGAACCATCCAGTCAATATCGTTTATATGCAAAAAAGTATCTCCCCAGGTCCGAGGCATTCGGGGATTGACCTGAGCAATGACTGTTCTGGCATTTTTAATTCCCGATCTGGTGACATCCACCGAAACACCCAGACTGCAAAGCCCGAAGCGGTCCGGCGGACTGACCTGCACCAAAGCCGCATCCAGACCGATCTGACCGCTCTCGAACAGTTGAGGGATTTCGGAGATATATGCCGGAATATAATCTATCTTTCCCTCAAAGGCTGCTTTCCGCATAGTCGCACTGATGAAAAACAGTTTCAGGGCAAAGCGTCTCAGAAAATTTCTGTCATCCACATAATCAGCCAATGTGAAAGAAAGCATCTGATAAAGCATGATATCCTGTAAGGTCTGATCATTGACCATGGCGCGGATCAGATGCTGCGGTTCGCCGCAGGCAGAGCCTATAAACACACGGCTTCCTTTTTTTATTTTGGAAACAGCTTCTTCCGCGGACACGACTTTTTCCGGGCAGCGGCTAAGAATATCCGTCAAAGTGAACCTCTCTTTTCAGTACGGTTTTCATTGGAAATTGAAACCGGGTTTTTCAAAAAAACCCGGTTCGCTGCTGACCGTCAAAGGATTCTGATATCTTCTACCAGAAACGGCGAACACCGGATCCCCACGCTCCGTTTTTTTACCCATACTCTTGCCATAGGAATACTTTCCCCCTCCATATTCACAATACTCGGAAGTTCTTCCATACAGGAAATATCTCCTATGATGAATTCATAGTAAAAGGTATGGGTGCTGTAAGGGTCTGCCACCAGAATAATTTTTTCAGGATCATTCGGATGTTTAAGAGGCGCGCCCGAAAAAGGGATATGCGTTTTTTTCAGAGATTCCAAATTCTTGGGTCTTTTATATACTTCGATTTCAAATTTTCCGGCTTCCTGAAGCAGTGTTGTTATCGGCATCTTTATTATACCTCCTTTTACGTTTTTTATCATTACCAGGACACGCCGCCGGCATGTCCCTACTTTGCATTTTATCAATACCGTAGGGAAACGCCGGCGGCGTGTCCTTTGCGTTTTATCAATACCGTAGGGAAACGCCGGCGGCGTGTCCTTTGCGTTTTATCAATACCGTAGTAAAACACCGCCGGCGTGTTTCTACTCGGCTTCGATTATTTTTTTGGCATCTGCCAGACTTTCCACTTCTATCACTTCAAAAACTGCACCGCCCTGCCTTTGAAGTCGGCGCCACTGATGTTTGCCCAAAACATTCTGTCCCACAATCCGGATCACTCTGACCGCGCCTATATCAGACAGATAGCGTTGCGTTTTAGAAATCATATCAGCGGCTTTTTGTGTAGCCGGTTTGTAATTTCCGATATTATTGATGACCGTAAAACCGGGCGAGAGTTTCCGAACTTCGGCCCGAGCCGTATCTGTTGCCTGCAATATCTCATCGTCATTCAAAAATCCGTCTAAAAAAATATAAAGATAGTTCTTTGAAGAATTGGCTTTGATCTTGAACATTTTCGGCTCCTTTTCAAAAAATATTGCAGAACATAAGCTACCCACCATAATGAATTATAATATTCGTAGGACTTACGCACTTGAATTTATTAATTGGCGTTTATTGGCGTCCATTAGCGGTTAAAAATCATGCAACTGCGTAACTCCTATTCATATATCCCTCCGGGACAGAGATTGATTTTTCAGACCGGTTATCACGCCGTGACAGCGGCATGAAGTACTAATCAGCACATCGCTTTTTGCATTTTCTGCCTGATGAAGCAATGAAAAAAGCTGCTCCGGACGGTATCCTCCCACTCCTGCGGCAAGTTGATGACTTCGGATCACGAGCGATTGAAACCTAGGAATTTCGATATGTTCAAGAAGTTCGAACATATTCTGTTTCCGAGGGGTCTGCGTGACCGTACATAACTCACGGGGTTCGGAGCAGTTGTCAGGGCATCTGAATGTCGCATGACTCACATATATATCGCCCTCAGTTCCACGCATTGCATTCGGCAGCAGGGAATCCGTCTCAGGGGGCAGATAAAAAGCACGGCAGAACCGTCCGTGACCCAGACGCCGCAGACACCACTCCGCAGCCAGATGCAGAGGCAATGCCGGAATAATCCACTCCGGCTCATTTCCGGGCAGGAGATGCTGTTCCAGAAAATCCACGCCGTCTGTCTGTTCAAGGATACAATTCGCTCCTTTTCCCTGCTCGAGATTTGCCTTGACCGGGTCTATGAGAACAAATTGTCTTTCTTTCTGCTGCATCGCCAATTTTCGGAGCGCGAGAAGTCCGAAATGTCCCATGCCTGCAATCCATACAGTTTCCATTATGTGCCTGTTTTATCCTGCAATTATCAGCTTTATTTATCCGGAGTGCCAAAGTGTAAAGCGGGTTTTAAACCCGCTTTACACTTTTTTTTCAGGGGATATTCAGAGGATCAATGATCTTGGCTTCGCAGAGAAAGTCTGTAATCTCTTTCCGGAACAGATTCCAGTCAGGCGGACAGTCATTATGACCGGCCGCGTAGCTGATAAGTTTTCCGTGTTTTGCTGCCCGATAAAGTGAAATTCCGTGGGAATAGGGAATGACTTCATCGTTTTCGCCGTGAACTACCAGCACAGGACCCTTATAAACACGGACAACAGCGAGATTGTCAAAAGTGTCCCGTACAAGAAATCCCGGCGCGAGATATTTTGCAGCCAATGCACGGGTGCCGGTAAATGTTGACATGAGAATCAGGGCGGCAGATGGCTGCTTTGCCGCAAGTTGGCATATTGCACCGCCGCCGACGGACCGTCCTGCCAGAATAATCCGGGATGAGTCAGCAATATCTTTTTTCCGGGACACAAGAAAGTTATATGCGGAAACAAACACATCTGTGACAGAACTCTGTGAAGATTTTCCTTCTGAGCGTCCGTATCCCGGATATTCCACGAGCATGACTCCGATGCCGATATGAGTAAAAGGCTTGAATTCTTCGGGCCAGAAATCAATGAGTTCTGCATTTCCATGAGCAAAAATAATTGCGGGACATGGAACTTTTCCATGTTTGGCAACCGGCGGAAAAAACCATGCCTCGGTCTTTCCGTGTTCCGTGTCCAGGAAGATTTTCTCCAATCCGGGAATATTTTTTGTCTCCTTCGGTGTTTCTGTCATCTGATGAGGAAACATCATCTGCCGCTGCATCAAAAAAAGAACACCGCAATATGCAACATACAGGATACACACATAAAAGGAAAACTTCAGCATAGTCATTTTCCGGATAATCCCCTCATGAGTGCAAGGACATTATGCCCCAGCACCGCATGATTGTAGCCGCCTTCCAGAATGGCAAAGCATCCGCCTCCGCAGCGTTGCGCTGCTTCCCGTACCATAATGCCCATTTCCCGGTAATTTTCGGTTGAGAGCAGTCCGCCCCAGTCCTGTCTGTGATTGTCAAAGCCGGCTGAAACAGCGATAATATCTGCCTGACATTCTGCCATTTCTCCGGCAACTTCATCGAGATATTCCTCCTGATGGTATGCGTTGGGATTATAAACCCTGACATAATCTTTCCCGCTCAGAATATTGAAGGTGCCGTCTCCGTAATGCAGATCAAAATCAAGGATATATGCACTTCGGATTTTGCCTCTCCGTCTCAGCGATTCTATCGCAACAGCCATGTTGCTGAAGTAGCAGAATCCCCATGAAGAATCCGAGGAAGCATGATGTCCCGGGGGACGGACAAGCCCGAAACAGGGTTCGGTCAGACCGATTTCGGCAGCCTGAACCGCTCCGCCCGCAGCCAATGCGGAAATTTCATAAAGCTCTTTTGCCCGGACGTAAGCTATGTGGCTTTCAGTGTGAACCGCGGCAATATCTTCTTCGGCAGCCGGTTTTGCGGCAATAAATTCCGCTTCATCCCGGACAGCCGCTGTGATTGCCTCCATCCGTCCGGATTCCGCAGCCGGATCAGAGGTATAAACCCGATAAAAATCTTCGTGAAAAACGACTTTCATTGTTTCCTCCTGTCAGAAAAAAACATGCGGCAAATCCTGCATTCCGGAACATCTTACCAGCGGTCAGTTGCGGTTTCAAAACATGCAGGACACAGTCCGATAAATTCCAGACGAT
>DYRK01000020.1:15245-19648 GCA_020718785.1 Desulfatirhabdium butyrativorans
CGGTCAGTTGCGGTTTCAAAACATGCAGGACACAGTCCGATAAATTCCAGACGATGCCCGATGACCTTGTAATCGGTTGCTCCGTTCAGGCTGTTTTCGATATTTTCCAGAAAGGGCATAGGAGCGTCATCCACGCGGTCGCAGTTCATACAGCGGATATGATAATGTTTTCGGGGATTGCCGTCAAAGCGTTTCAGTGTCCCGCTTAGTTCTAATTTCTGGATTTCCCCAAGCTCGGATAGAATCTCAAGATTTCTGTAAACCGTTCCCAGACTGATACGCGGAAGATAATGCCGCACGCGTTCATACAGTTCGTCCGCGCTCGGATGCGAATTTTCCCGTCTCAGTTCTTCGAGGATTATCCTGCGCTGACGCGTCATTCTCATGTTCCGTTCTTTTAACACAATTTGCCTCCCGACAGTATCAGTTCTTTTACCCTTCGAAAATATCTTTTGCCGGCACAGAAACAAAACGGCTTGGAAAGCCGTTTTACGGTAAAACGCCCCCTGCTTAAAACAGACGCAAATCGTTTCTCTTTTGCCGGTCAAAATCAGATCGAAAAAGTTCCATATCATGTTAAAACAATTTTGACAACTGTTATTGATAAGTTCCGATTTTTGTGTTAAATACCTGCGGCATCCGGATCGGATATGTCCGATTTCCGATTCGCTTGAACAGGAAATGGCTGAAGTGATGGAAATGCTTTCCTCATGAATTCCGGGAACTTCGGGATCGCCGCACCCCGGTGCGGCACTCCCGGTAAAAATCAGGAGACATATTACAGGATGCGAGATATGTATTATGACACGGACGAAACCACGCCGAAATCCGAAATCGCTATAAGAATAAGAAACTTACAGTCTTATCTCAAAGAAAACAATACAGAGGCTGCGCTGATTCTCCAGAATGCAGACCTGCTGTATTTTGCAGGAACGATTCAGCAGGCTGATCTTTACATTCCCGCACAGGGAGAAGCCATGCTCATGGTACGCAAGAACGTGGAACGTGCAGTCGCAGAATCTCCGCTGGAACGAATTGTTCCGCTCGCCAGTCCGAGGCAGATTCCCGATCTTCTGCGTCAGAACGGATATGAAATACCGAAAACTCTGGGCATGGAGATGGATGTCTTGCCTGCTGGATTATATCTCAATTTTCAGGAGATATTCGGAGATACGGAAATCGTTGATGTATCTCACAGTATCCGCCTGATCCGTGCGGTAAAATCAGCTTATGAAATCGGAATCATGCGTGAAGCCGCGCTGTTGTCGGACCGGCTGACAGGCTGTGTGAAAGACTTGCTCCGTGAAGGGATCACGGAAATCGAGCTTGCAGGAAAAGTGGAGGCGCAAGCCCGGAAAATGGGGCATCAGGGAATCGTGAGAATGCGGCTCTGGGGAAGTGAACTGTTTTACGGGCATATCATGGCAGGAGCCTCGGCTGCCATGCCGAGTTTTCTGGCTTCTCCAACCGGAGGCGCGGGTCTGGGACCCGCTATTGCCCAAGGACCGGGCCTGCGTGTGATCAGCCCTCATGAACCCATACTGGCGGATTTCTGTTTTGTCTTAAAAGGCTATATTTCAGATCATACGCGTATTTTTTCAATAGGAGAGCTTCCCGACGAGATGATGAAAGCCCATGAAGCCATGCTCAAAGTTCAGGCACAGGTCAAAAAAGAAGCCAAACCCGGGGTGAGTGCGGGTTTTCTTTACGATATTGCTGTAGGAAAGGCAGAGGAACTCGGCTATGCCGATAATTTCATGGGCGCGGGAGCGCAGCGAATCCGTTTTGTGGGACACGGAGTCGGTCTTGAACTGGATGAATATCCTTTTCTGGCAAAGGGTCAGAAAATGGAATTGCAGAAAGGAATGATAATCGCTGTCGAACCGAAAGCAGTTTTTCCGGGCAAAGGCGTTGTGGGCATTGAAAATATTCATCTCATCACGGATAAAGGCTCGGAGCAGTTGTCCCATTTCGAAGAAAATGTTGCGGTCGTGAGACATGATGAGTGATTCCGAGAGTAGGAGTGCCGAAAACAGAATGCCTGCAAGGATTCTGTTTTCCTTTTGGCTTTCGGCGAGTCAATTTTTTTATTCTTTCCTCATTCCCCGCAAAAAAAACAGCAGAGCCAATACAATAAATACTCCGCCGAATCCTTTGCCGGCCGTATGCAGGTTCACGCCCGAAATCAGCAGTGCGGCTGCGGCAACAGCCCATGAAAGCCGGTTGACCGCATGTTCCAGCCGTTGCACATATTTCCGGGCATCAGGAGAAAATCCGGTCTGAAGAGTCAATTTTCCCTGTTCTGCCTGTGTGACCATCTGTTCCAGACGGTTCGGTATTTTGAGCATCAGTTGCCCCAAAGTCACGGCTTCCCGGAGCCAGTCTTCGGGATTTTTCAGCATTTCCTCTTTGGCATACCGCTCGGCAAAAGGAACAGTTTTGCTCCATACATCGAAATCCGGATCAAGATGGGCTGCCATGCCTGAAAGCATTCCTACCGCACGCATCACAAAAAGCGTGTCTGCCTGAAACTGAATCGGCGATTCATAAATCACATCTTTATATTCTTTTATAAATGACCGGGCATTCTTTAACGCGACATCGCGCATTTTTCCAACCTTTACGCCCCAGAGATGTCTGAACAATATCTCATGCGCTTCTTCGAGCCGGTTTAAATCTGCGCCTTCGAGCAGAACTCCTGCTTTCACAAGAGACTGCACAATCCGGTGTGAATCAGATGTTCCGATGCCTACGGCATATTCTCTCAGTGCGATTCTCAGTCGTTCCGGAATCTCCACAGACATGCCGAAATCCACAAATACCACCTGAAAGGGCCGGTCGGGTTTATACGGCACCGGATCACCCGGTCCGAAATCACTCATGCCTGCCTTGATTTCATCAGGATGAGGCAAAGGCTTGACAAAGAGATTTCCGGGATGAGGGTCAACATGCACAAAATAGGTTTCAAACACCTGCTTCATATAAATTCTGTAGAGCGTATCCGCAACCTTGGTCCGGCTGATGCCAGCGGCTTCGATGGCTTTCAGATCGGCAATCCGGATATAGCCGACATTTTCCATGGTCAGAGTGCGCGCAGCGCAGTATTCCCGGTAAATTCGGGGGAGATAAACATCGCTGTCCCCGGCAAGATCGCGGCTCAGACGCTCGGCATTCCGGGCTTCGGATTCGAAATCCAATTCCCTGCGGGTGACTGCCGTAAATTCTTCCGAGAGCCAATCCAGATCAACCCGATGACTGATCCGCTTATAATGTTTCAGCCATCGGAAAGCCAGCGCAATTGCTTTCAGATCTGTCTCTACCAATACATCAATTCCGGGTCGAAGCACTTTTACAACGACTTCCGCGCGGGATACAGGAGATATATGCGGGGAGTGAATGCGGGCAAGATGAGCCTGAGCCAGAGAAGCTGCGCCCAGCGGAATCGGTGAAATCCATTCGAATATCTCGGAAACAGGGCGTCCGAAGTCTTCTTCGATCTGGGCAATGACTGCTTCTGTTTTTTCAGGGGGAACTTCGTCTTGCAGACCCGCCAGTTCCCCGGTGATTTCTGCCGGAAGAATGTCCACACGGATGCTGAGAAACTGCCCCAGTTTGATAAGAACTCCGCCCATTTCCACAGCCAGAGCGCGGTATTCACGGGCAACAGTCTGCCAGCGAGGCAGTGCCGGGGTACGGAACAGGTTAAGAATCGGGCGGTTCAGGATAATATCCCACCAGATGGCATGAAGAAAGACTTTGGCGAAAAATCCGCGGATTTTTCGGTATCGCTTACTATCTATCCGGATTTTTTCAGATGACTCACGGCGATATTTCGGCACAGGCAGCGTTCCATAATTAAGTGAGAAGTGAGGAGTGAGAAGTGAATAGTCATTTCTCACTTCTCACTCCTCAGGTGAACAGATCGATTTTGTCCGGAAAATAAGGGACAATCATTGACTGATCTATTTTGCCTTCGGGTCCGTGAAAGCTTATTATTCCTTCTTTGCTGCATATCCAGACTTCTTTACAGCCTTTCTCGAAATACAACTCTGTTTTTTCATTGATTTCATCTGCTGTATCGGCTGATGACAGGACCTCGATACAGATTTCAGGCGATACAGAGCATTCTGTCTCATGGATAATCATCTTGAACCGCTCTGCCGAGACCCACGCGACATCAGCTACTTTGGTGCCTTTCCGGGTTCGGATCGCACATTCCGAAAGCACATTTCCTTTGGGAGACAATCTGTCCAGAATCGCTCCTATTTTTCCCTGAAATGCCGAATGGTAAACCTTGACCGGAGACATAAGTATCCTTCCCTGCTCATCGAGTTCGATTTTAAAAGGCAGATTCTGCAATGCCCCGTGTTCACAGACCTGTTGCCAGTTCATTTTCGCCCCCC
>DYRK01000020.1:19748-23549 GCA_020718785.1 Desulfatirhabdium butyrativorans
CATTTCTCACTTCTCACTTCTCACTTTTAACCGGTTTTATGATAAGGCTTGCGGCTTTTTCGTTTTTCAGATAGGTTTTGGCAAGATCGGAAATTTCCTGAACCGTGATAGCGGCATAATCCTTCTGAATGGTCCGGCTCCACTCGATCTGCTGAGGATATCTTACAGAATTGAGCAGCACGGTCTCAAGCCAGTAGCGGTTGGTCCTCATCATGTCTTTGATGCCGGTCAGAATCGGATCCACAGCCCGCCGGAGTTCGTCCTGAGTAATGCCTTTTGCAGCGAGATCGCCGGCAATGCGCCGGACTTCCAGTATAATCTTTTCCGACATATCCGGATCAATGAACAGCATGGCGCGAAGCACTCCGTATCCTTTATATACACGGCTGGAATCATTGTAGGCATATTGGGAATAACTCGCGCCGCGTTCTTCGCGTATCTCTTCTCTGAGCCGCTCGTTAAAAACATGCCCCAGCGCGGAAAGCCGGCGGACTCTGCCAATATCGCTGAAATCCTCTGTGGGCCATGCAAGAACCGCAATTCCCTTATGGATTTCGCTTTCCACATCAAGGGCAAGTTTTTCTCCTGAAGGAAATTTCAGAGATTCCTCTTTGTCTTCTGCTTCCGGCTGACGCGGCAGAGAACCGAAATATCTTGCAGCCAATGTTCTGACAGTTTCAGGATCAAAATCGCCCGCTACCGTGATTTCAAGGCGGTCGTTTCTGAGCGGTTCTATCCATGAGCGGATATGTTCTGTCGTGAGTTTCCGAAAATCTTCGGCGCAAGGCATCCCGAAACGGCTGTCTCCCCCTGCCAGAAAACGGTTCCCGGATAACTCCATCGCGCCGTCAACAGAATGGGAAAGCTCTTTGTACATCTGCTCAAACTGCCGCATGACCAGGGCATAACCTTCCTGACGGTATCCGGGGTCTTTCAGATGTGCATAAAGCAGTTGAAACAGCAGGGGAAGTTCCTGAGTCAGAGTTTCTCCTGAAATCGCAAAGCAGTTTTCCTTTATGTTGAAATTTACAGATGTGTTTTTTCCGGCAAGTGCGCGCTCCAGTTCGTTTTCGCTGAGACCGCCCAGACCGCTTTTATTCATAACAGCTTCTGCAAGCATGGCAAGCCCCGGCACAGATTCGGTTTTTTTCCCGAAACCGAAGGCAAGCGCGGCAATAACCTCGTTTTTCTTGAAATCGCTTTTCTTCAGGTTAAGCCGGACTCCGTTTTCAAAAGTAATCTGAGTAATTCCCAAGTCATTGATTTCATTTTGCCGAATCACCGCTCCCGATGTCTCGGGTTCGGGAAGATAAGGAAACTGAATCGCCTCGTTCTGTTCGAGTTTTTTCACCGCTGTTTTTGCAGATTCATCAAATACCGAGCGGATGACAGTTTCAGGATTTTTGTCGGCGATTGCCGCGTTTCCCGTGACTAAAATGAGACGATGATTACGGTTCCATACTTTCACGAATTCCTCATGCACCTGCCGGACAGTCAGGGACCGGACAAAGGGCGCATACAAATCCCTTTCCTGTTCAGGAGACTGAAACACCTTGTCATCATTAAGATTTTCGATGATAAGACCGGATAACTCATCGCTGTCCCGCGTATCTTTCTTCAGCACAGCCTCGTCCATGTCTGCCAGAAAATCTTTTCTCACCCGCTCCAGTTCCGATTCCGTAAAGCCGAATTCAATTGCCTGGCGCAGTGTCTGTTCCAGCAGGCTGATAACTTTTTTCCAGTTTTCCGGCGAGGATTCCGCGGAAAGTTTTGTGTATGCCAGCCGGTTTAAAATCACGCCCGAAGATAGCGATGCCTCGGTAAACGGGGTATCCGGTTTTTCGGTCAAGGCTTCGAGGCGGTTGTTTACAATCGTATCCGCGACATACTGTGCCAGATGTTCTTTCTGAAGATTGTATGAATCCGGTTTCGGCGCCGTATTCCAGACCACATTGACGGATATGTCGGTATTTCCGGCTTCTTTTTCAAAATGGTAAAAGGCTTTGATTCCTTCATGGCTGACGGTTCCCATATCCGGGCATGAACCCGCAGGCGCGGCGGCAGTCATATCCGAATATTCTGATATTATAAGTTTTTCCGCTGTTTTGGGATCAAAATCGCCGACCATTATCAGTATCATATTTTCAGGCCGGTACCAGGTATCATAGTAGGATTTTAAAAGTCTGCGGTCCGCCTTTCGGATCACCTCTTCCTTTCCGATGGGCATTCTTTCGGTAAGTCCGGAACCGGCAAACAGAAATTCCATGGATTTCAGATAGGTGCGGTAATCCACGGAATCACGGGTCCGCTTTTCGGACAGAATAATTCCGCGTTCCCGCTCGATTTCCGATTCAGAAAGCAGCGCGCCGCGCGCATAATCTTTAAGCACCAGCAGCCCCTGTTTCAGGCTTTTTTCCGTTCCTTCGGGCAGCAGGACATCAAACACAGCCTCGGCAAAACTGGTGTGGGCATTGGCGTCGGCACCGAAGGACATGCCGATGGACTGGAAATATTTTACTAATTCTCCAGCGGGAAAATGCTCTGACCCGTTGAACATCATGTGTTCAAGATAATGCGCCAGCCCCTGCTGCTCATCGCTTTCGTACAGAGACCCGGACTGCACGTTCAGATGAATACTGACCCTGTCCTTGGGTTCATGATTTTTCATCATCACGTATCGGAACCCGTTGGGAAGTTTCCCGAAAATAAGCGCGGGGTCGGGTCTGAGATCGCTTTTTTCATGGGGCCATAAGGCTGACAGACATGAAGATGTATCTTTTGCCCATGCAGCCGACCTTTTTGCAAAATCTATCGGAATAAAAGGCGTAGCAGACACGATTATAAAGATGATAAGTCCTCCCGTGAAATAAAATAATCTGCACATTTTTCTTTTCATAACTTGACCCCCCTTGTTATTGCAAGCAAATATTCTGAGATTTTCAAAAATAACGGTGTGTGTGAATCCGCGGCTGGAAAAATTCACAGATTTTCCGAAAGTCTGCGGAGAGTAGCATATAATTCGGAATCATGCAAGGCATTTAAAATTTCGACTCCGGCTTGTACTCGTTCCCATCCTTCCTCGTTCCTAAGCCCCGGCTTGGGAACGCGTCTGCGCCCGAAGCCCCGGCTTCGGTCCGTCTCCCGTCACGGGAAGCCGGGGAGCCTCCCCGGCAAGTGCGTTCCCAAGCCGGGGCTTGGGAACGAGAGAAGCGAGAGAAAAAATATTTTCCGCGGGTGCATGTGTGCAAAAAACGTAACCGGGTGTGTAAAAATTGTAACCGGATTCCCCGAACAGGAAGGGCTGTTTTTTATGAATATCAATGATTACAGCACATTAATATTCTGGCACGATTATTGCCTATATAGACAAGTGACGCTGCCGAAGATCAGTTCTGATCAAACGGAAGCTCGTTATAGGAATTTTAAAAAACAGAGGAATGAACAAAATGAAGAAAATGATCAATCTCGTAGTATGTGCAATGCTGGTTTCTTTTTTCGCGGCAGGCATGGTTATCGCTCAGGATAAACCGGCTGCAAAAGAAACAGCAGTAACCGGAACCGTTGAGAAAACAGATGCCGGTATCTGCATCAAAGCAGAAGACGGCGTTTACACGGTTGCAGGTCAGGATCTGGCCGCAATGGTGGGCAAGAAAGTGAAAGCAACGGGTACGGTTGCAGAGGGCCCGAAGGGTAAAACCCTTACGGTTACCGCTGTAGAAGAAGCGAAATAAGCAGGCATGTACTGAAAGAGACATATCCTTGAAAAAAAGGTGAGTCATCATAAAAGGGGAGAAGTCCATA
>DYRK01000342.1:0-2488 GCA_020718785.1 Desulfatirhabdium butyrativorans
ATACAGATGACCGGATATTACGCCGCGGGCTTGCTTTTTTTTCCGGCATGGGGAAGCAATGCCTGTGCCGGTGAAAACGCTGGGGACTGGCGAGACACTTATGATCTGGTGCTGATGGGAATTAACTTGGGAATTCTGGCTCTTATCTTTTTCAGATTGGGCAGAAAAGCAATTATGAATTTTCTGCGTAAAAGAGAATTGCCTGATGAAATCGAGGAGATCGCCAATCAGAAAGAAAAAGTGCTGACCGGCATTCAGGAGACATTCAAATCTCTTAACGAAAGCGAGATTCGCCTTGCCCAGTTAAAACAGAAAATTGCCGATGAGGGTGAAAAAAGAAAGCAGGATATTATCTCGGATGCTCATGAGCAGAGCCGGATCATGCTGGACGCGGCAAAGCAGAGAGTAGAAAATCAGATTTGCCGGGCAAAAGAAAATTTCAAGGCAGAACTGACAGATGCTGTCGTCAGGCAGGCAAAGGAAAGGCTGCCGAAAATCTGAAATTGCAATCGAACCCCTCACCTTCCGCACCGGGGGTGCGGATCCCCCGAAGCAAATCCTTGTTGACTTGGATTCTGCATTCTGCTATCTGTCGGCTGAAATATTCTTAACACCGTCATAATCTGAGCTTTTGTAAAACGCCCAAGCTGAAACAGACGCAAATCGTTTTTGCGGAGAAACGGTCTGCGTCTGTTTTAAGCAGAGGCGTTTTACGGCAGCGTCCGGAAGCTCAGATTATGCCGGTGGACAGTATATTCTAAAAGAATGCTGAAACAGGAGAATTATGAGTGCTGAAAACAGCCGATTTTCTGTCACAATACTCGGATCCGGCACCTGTGTGCCTTCGTTGCGGCGGAGTTCATCTGCCCTGATGATGGAAATCCGCGATACAAAACTGCTGTTCGATTGCGGATCGGGAACTATGCGCCGTCTCCTCGAAGCCGGCACGACTGTTTTTGATATTTCGTTTATTTTTCTGAGCCATTTTCATCCGGATCACGCGGGAGAATTCGCCTCATTTCTTTTTTCCAACAAATATGCTGACGGAAATTACAGGCAGACCCTTCTCACAGCGGCTGCGGGAAGCGGATTTTCCGAATTTTATAATACGCTGAAAACAGCATATCCCTGGATAGAACAGGGACCGGATGTTTTCAGCCTGATCGAACTCTCTGCAACAGAGCCGGATTTGCGGGAATTCGGAGATTTTACCGTGGAAACTCTTCCCGTGGAACATAACAAAGAGAGCATTGCTTACAGAATCAGCGACTTGCAAGGAAAAACCGCGGTGTATTCGGGTGATACGGATTTCAGCGCGAACCTTATCGCACTTGCAAAAGACGCTGATATTTTTATCTGTGAATCCGCGTTGCCTGATGATATGAAGGTCAGAGGACATCTCACCCCCTGTCTTGCCGGTGAGATCGCCACCTTGGCCAATGTCCGCAAATTGGTGCTGACCCATTTTTATCCTCAGTGCGATCAGACAGACATTGAAAAACAATGCCGGAAAACATATTCGGGACCGCTGCTTATAGCAGATGACCTGATGCGGATAACTCTGTGAAAATGCGAAATTTCTTCAAAGTCACGAAAATTGTTTCCGGAGTGCAAAAATAGAGCGGAGCGGTTTTTTGCACCACGAAAATTGTTTCCGGAGTGCAAAAATAGAGCGGAGCGGTTTTTTGCACCCCGCTGAATTTTCTGAAATATGCAAAAAATCGTTGCGCTCTATTTTTGCACTCCGGATTTATGATTTATGCAAAAAATCGCTGCGCTCTATTTTTGCACTCCGGATTTTTGCACTCCGGATTTATGATAATCATTAACTTAATGAATTGCTTATGAAATATTATCCTGTAAATCTTTGCATCCGAAACCGGAAATGTCTGGTGGTCGGCGGCGGATCCGTAGGAACCCGGAAGGCGGTGAGCCTTCTGGAATGCGGCGCGCTGGTAACGGTGGTAAGCCTTGAAGTCAGCGCGGAACTCCGCGGGCTTGCCCTGAGAAAAGATATCACATTGAAACAGCGGGCTTATCAGACCTCGGACTTGAACGGCATGTTCCTTGTCATCGGCGCCACAGACAACGAGGAACTGAACTGGCGGATTCATTCCGATGCCGAGCGTGTGAGCAAACTGTGCAATATTGCGGATCGTCCCCGAGCCTGCAATTTTATCCTTCCTTCTGTTGTCAGAAGAGGGGATTTGACGATTGCGGTTTCCACTTCAGGCAACAGCCCTGCCTTTGCCAAAAAGCTCAAGGAAGAGCTTGAACAGCAGTTCGGGGATGAATATGCCGAATTCCTCGATCTGATGGGAGCCATCCGCAAGAGACTTCTGATTACACAGCATTCTCCGGAAGCTCATAAACCTGTTTTTGAAAAGCTCATCGGCAAAGGGCTGCTTGACATGATCCGCGAGAACAAAAAAGAAGAAATAGACAAACTGCTTCACAAAGTCATAGGCAAAGACTATGATTTCGATTC
>DYRK01000342.1:2588-5243 GCA_020718785.1 Desulfatirhabdium butyrativorans
CGGTACCGCGGCTTACGCGGCATATCTTTTTTTTCAGAAAGAATATCTGCACCGCTGGGGATTCGGGCTTCTGATATGCGGTTTTATATGCCATTGCGCGGGGATTGCCGCAGAAGCCTTCAATACGGGCATTTTCCCTGTAAGCAGCCTCAGAGAAACCCTGTCATTCGCGGCGGCGGCACTTGTCGGAGTTTTTCTGGCATTTCAGTATAAATTCAACCTGAAAATTCTGGGCGTCTATGCCGCGCCGTTTGCAGCCGCGGTGATGCTCGTTTCATCCCGGATACCCGAAGAAGCAATAGCGGTAAACCCCGCGCTCAAAAGCTTCTGGCTTATTTTCCATGTAGTGATTATTTTTATGGGCGAAGCCGCGTTCGCATTGGCCTGCGGGATCGGGATGATGTATATCCTTCAGGAACACGCCATCAAGACCAAAACGCCCGGCTTTTTCTTCAGACGCCTTCCGTCTTTGGATATGCTGGATACCGCAGGCTATGTCTGTATTGCCGCAGGTTTTGTTTTGCTGACATTCGGGCTGATAAGCGGTTTTCTGTATGCAAGGGTGATATGGGGCAGATTATGGACCGGGGACCCCAAAGAAATATGGTCCTGCATCGTATGGTTAGTCTATGCCGCGCTGCTTCATGAACGTATGGTCGCGGGGTGGCGCGGCAGAAAAGCCGCGGTCATGTCTGTAATCGGATTCGCAGTCCTTTTATTTACTTTTTTCGGCGTCAATTTTCTGTTAAAAGGGCATCATGAAGAATTTACCAGGTGGTAACAGAGTTATCGCCTTTTTACCGAAAACCGAAACACCCGGCATTATTCTGCTGGGATTGAATCATAAAACCGCGGCGGTTGCGTTAAGAGAATGTGTTGCATTCTCAAAAGAAGAAAGCGATACCGCGCTGGAATCGCTCAGGAAACATCCCTGTGTTGCGGAAGTGATTCTTCTTTCCACCTGCAACCGCGTGGAAATTATCATGGTGACACATAACCGGGCAGGAGCTGCCGAAGCAGCCAAACGGTTTATTTCCGAATTCAAAGGACTGCCCATTGAGAAGTTCGAAGATGCCCTTTATCTCCATGAAGGCGATGCCGCGGTAAGGCATATTTTCCGGGTTGCAGCCAGTCTGGATTCCATGGTGCTGGGCGAACCTCAGATTCTGGGGCAGCTCAAAGACGCGTACCGTGCGGCCACATTGAAAAAAACCTCCGGCGTGATTTTGAACCGGCTCCTGCATAAAACTTTTTCTGTGGCAAAACGGATCCGTACAGAAACCGGCATCGGCGATCATGCGGTATCTGTGAGTTATGCTGCTATCGAACTCGGACGCAAGATATTCGGTTCACTTGAAGGCAAAAAAGTTCTGCTCATCGGCGCGGGCGAAATGGCCGAACTGGCTGTGGAACATCTTATCAGGCACAAAGCCGGCGATATTTTTGTTGCCAACAGAACATTCGAGCGAGGACTCGCGCTTGCCGAAAGATTCAACGGCAATGCTATCAGATTCGAAGAAGTGCCGGACAGTCTTCAGGAAGCTGATATTATTATCAGTTCAACAGGTTCTCCTGATTTCGTGATCCGCAGGGAGCAAGTCAAAGGAAAGATGCGCGGCAGAAAAAACCGTCCCCTTTTTTTCATTGATATTGCTGTTCCGCGGGATATTGATCCGGATATCAACCGGGTTCCGAACTGCTATGTCTATGACATTGATGATCTCAAAGGAGTCATTGACGAAAATGTCTCGGACCGCGCCCGTGAAGCAGTCAAAGGGGAACGGATTGTTGACGAGGCAGTGATTCATTATCGTCAATGGTATGAAAGCCTCGATGTGGTTCCGACCCTTGTGGCATTAAGGGAAAAGCTTGAAAGCATTGCAGACGCGGAACTGAAAAAAACACTCAGGGCAAACCGTATGTCTCAGGAAAACGGGCAGGCTGTCCGGCGGATGACAGAAGCCATGATAAGCAAAATTCTGCATGATCCCACTCTTTTTCTGAAAAATGCCGGTTGCCACGGAGATAAGTCTGCTTATCTTGACGTTACTCGGAAGCTGTTCAATCTGGATGACGCGTGAGACAGAAAAAATGACAGAAGAAAAAGAAACTTTCGGTGATTTTGATCTTACAAAAGCATTGGAGTTGTTGGATTTATTCCCTTATCTCAAATGGGATATTCCATTCGAATCGGTTTATCCGGGCGAGTCTCTGAAGTTGAACTTGAAACGCGCCGAAAGGCAGATTACAGCCGGTTCGAATGAATGGGAACAGCGTCTGTTTATGGAGCTTATCTTTCTGGAGGCATTGGACGGTCATAATATAAGAATGTGGCAGGAAAAACAGATAGATGCCGGAGAATCGCCGTTCAGAGGCAAAGCGGATTTTGTCTTTACTCCCTATCGGGCAGCTTTCAGGAATCCGTATATCATTTTATCCGAAGCCAAAAAAGATGACTTCGAGCAGGGCTGGGGGCAATGTCTCATGGCTGTAAAAGCTGCTCAGATCATCAATGAAAAAGACGGATATGATGCCGATGTTTACGGTATTGTCAGCAGCGGAAGAATATGGGAATTCGGCAGATATTCGTCAGATAACCGATTTTATAAAACAGATGCCTATTCCACGGCTCATCCGGAATTTATTTTAGGGATT
>DYRK01000342.1:5343-6429 GCA_020718785.1 Desulfatirhabdium butyrativorans
CGGCGGGAATTGACACAGCTTTTTTCATATCAAAATGTGAAATTTTACAACATGATAACCTAAGAAGGGACGATCTGTGTCTGTCTCATATCATGGGACATAACAGACCGCAATATATTATGAAACTGTTCGACAGTCACTGTCACCTTGATGACCGCTCATACAATAATGACATAGATGAAGTGATAAAGCGCATTCATGAGGCAAATGTTGCCGGAGTGATGATTGTAGGCATAGATAAAAAGAGTTCCCGCAAAGCGGTTTCCCTTGCGGAATCACGGGAGACTTTTTATGCGTCGGTTGGCGTTCATCCCCATGATGCAACGGGCTGTTCCGAATCCGTGCTTGAATATCTCGGCGATCTTGCCCGTAAAAGCCCCAAAGTCAAGGCTTACGGAGAAATCGGACTCGATTTCAACCGCATGTTTTCTCCCAGAGAAGATCAGGAAAAATGGTTTATCCGGCAAATAGAAACAGCGGATGAACTCGATCTCCCGGTCATTTTCCATGAAAGAGACAGCAAGGGCCGTTTTCTCGAAATTCTGAAAGAGCGTTTTGCAGTCAGAGAAAACCGCAGCGGCGTGGTTCACTGTTTCAGCGGAAACAGAAAAGAATTGGAGCAATATCTCTCACTCGGTCTTTATATCGGCATTACCGGCATTCTGACCATTGCCTCACGCGGTGAGGAGTTACGCAGATTGGTCACGCTGATTCCCGAAAACCGTATTCTGATCGAAACCGATGCCCCTTATCTCACGCCTGCGCCTGAGAAAAATCATACCCGGCGCAACGAACCTGCGTTTGTGAAATCGGTTTTGCTGAAATTAGCCGAGGTGAGAAAAGTAACTCCCGAATATCTCTCTGAGGTGATATGGAGAAATACCTGCTGTTTTTTCCGCATAGACGCCTGATGCAGGGTGGGTGAAACCCACCGTGTTGAAATCACCTTGCTATCGTCATAAATTGAGCTTCTCTACAGACTTCCGATATACCGCTTCCCCCGTTCAAACAGTCTGTTGAGTGCTGAGAACATATCTTTCAGATTCACCTCCGCTTTGATTTCAGAAGACATTGTGAGAATCAGAC
>DYRK01001061.1 GCA_020718785.1 Desulfatirhabdium butyrativorans
CTGATTTCATTGACCGGACCGCTCTTACATAACACCTGTCTTCATAATGATGGAAATATCCCCGGTCAAAATTGACATGCCAGCCGGAAACAGGGGAACGCCTGTCCGCAGTCCAGCACCAGCATTGTTTTTTATGAAATATCGGACTGATATGCAGATCGTTTGACTGCTTTTCCGGCTCCAGCAGCGAGATGAATTCTTCAACAGTGGGCAGCCTCCAGCCTTTATTTCCTCCGAATCTTTCAGCATTCATCTCTTTGATATACTCCTGCGCCTCCGGAAATACGATGTAAGTTTCGGAGCCGGATTTCTGCCAGACCAGTTCAGTGGCAGAATCTGTCACGGTGCCGTCTCCGTTATCTCTGAAGTCGTTTTTTATATATGAAAGGGGCCTCAGTTTCTCATCCAGCCCGAAAAACTTATAAGCATAGGCATCATTCGGAGCCAGAATCGCTGTATGCCGGAGTTTATATGTCTTTTCCAGCGGTCTGTTATCCTGAACAGGAGCTTTTTCCTGAGATACAGAATGTTGCTCATGCGTATGAACGGAGATTGCGGGTATTTCTTTATTTCTGCCTTCGGAAATCTGTTGTATTTCTTTCAGCATCTCCTCCGGATTCATATACCTTTTTTTAACATCCTTTTCAAAACATTTTTTGAAAAAAGGGCGGTAATTGTAAGGAACACAGATCAGATTCGGTTCTGCCCTGATGATCGAAGCAAATATATTTTCATAGAACTTTCCGTCAAAAACAAACCTGCCTGTCAGCATCCGGTAGAATATAACTGCGGCAGACCAGCAATCCACTGAAAATCCGTAGTTATCACCGAAACACTCCGGCGCCATATAGTGAGGCGTCCCTACACTGACGGTTCTGTTTGATTTCTCCTCGGAGATATATCTTGCTGTTCCGAAATCTCCGATTTTGACTATATCCTCCAGCACAAAAAGATTTTCAGGCTTGATGTCCCGATGCAGGATATTATTTTTGTGCAGGACATCCAAGCCCTTCATTATCTCGGTAAAATAGTGGCGTGCTTTCGGCTCTTCAAGCCTGCCGTCTGCAAGAATGCGCTCCAGATTGCAGGGGATATATTCCATGAGAATACAATCTTCATTGCTCAGGGTTTTTCCGTAATCCAGTATGCTGATGAGGCGGTTGGAGCGGATTTTCATCACGGATTCCACTCCCCGCATTTCCATTTTCACATCTTTGTAGAGAATTTTAAGGGCAAAAACTCCCACTTTGTTTTCCACAAGATAAACACGCCCGTAACTTCCGTCGCCGATGTATTGTCTGAGAACATATTCCTTAAATATTTTCTCATCTTTTGTGTAAGCATCTATATTCATTA
>DYRK01001062.1 GCA_020718785.1 Desulfatirhabdium butyrativorans
TCGGTCTTTGGTTTCCCATGCCTCATTAAAACGATCT
Organism: Desulfatirhabdium butyrativorans; assembly: GCA_020718785.1. Lineage (GTDB taxonomy): Bacteria > Desulfobacterota > Desulfobacteria > Desulfobacterales > DYRK01 > DYRK01. Next base: position 38 of record DYRK01001062.1, read on the forward strand.
GCAACTTTGAGCTCCCTTTCTGCATGTAGTTTGGCTCTGCTCTATAAATGCGGCCAATTCGGCCATCGCCGTTCAACCGGCGCATGAGTCGGATATGCTCACGGTTGAATATCAATGGGCGTTCCTGTTTTAACCACACCCCAAATCTCTTCTATTTCTTTGTTTGTTACGGCGATACACCCATTAGTCCAGTTGAACCTTTGCGAGAACCACGACAGCCAGCCAAGGCCGTTTTTTTGACCGTGAATCATGATTGACCCACCAGGATTCACCCCATGTTTCTGGGCCGTTGATTTGTCTTTTTCATTTGGGTATGAAATATGGATTGCCTTATGGAAGGAGCTGTCATCCTTCTTGTAATCGAGAATATATCTTCCTTCAGGCGTTTTTTCATCACCCTCCTGCTGTTTATGGCCTTTGGGATTTGCTCCGAAAACAACACTGTATTCTTTTACTTTTTTCCCCTGAAAAAGCAGGTACATCTTCTTTTCTGACTTGTTCACCAGCACATGATCAACATCGAAGCCAAAAGCCGGATTCAGCCCAGCGAGACTAAACATGATCGTCAGTACGATGTATCTCATTTTTCACACACAACAGCGCTTGGGAACATTGAATCGGCACATTTGGTATATGCTGTCTTTATGCCCTACAGCCATGGGTAGCATTTTTCCCGGTATTTTGCCCAGCTGTTCACGCCGTATTTTTGTATGTTCCGCAGGTTGGTAATTGTGCTGTCACCATGGAAAGGTTTGAGAAAGTTAAATTTCTCACAGTTATCAAATTCTGTACACTCCCAACAGCCGTTCATTTGTTTTTCCTGAACACAACTGATGATCGGGCATGATCCGCCACAACCATCTCCGCCCGAACCGCAGGGTGTCTCGCATTTTATCCCGGAAATCGCTCTCAACAAAGCTATGCAGGATTCAAAATTCTCAAAATCTTTTGTGTGATTTTTCTTCACTTCTGCGTAGTGAGAAAAATGATGTTCTTTAAGTTCCTTGAGCAGCTCAGCAGATAAATCTGAGGCTCTGCATTGGTAGCGAATGCAGTCACCACAGTAGAGGCCGCAATACCCTGTGAGGTTTTTATCTTCCATTCTTATAAATATCCTGTATCCCGATGTTCGCCAAAGGTCTCGCGCAGTACCTGGCAGATCTCGCCGATGGTGGCGTAGGCCCGGACTGCCGCCAGAATCAGCGGCATCAGGTTGGCGCTGCCGGTGGCCGCTTCGCGGAGCTGGCGCAGGGCGGCATCCACCTCTTCCTGATTGCGGGAGGCCCGCACCGCCCGGAGCCGGGCCACCTGATCTGCTT
>DYRK01000343.1 GCA_020718785.1 Desulfatirhabdium butyrativorans
TGTTCTGTCTGTTCCATTAATTATTAACTAAAATGTTTCAAGTAAAGGAATAGAACTGAAAAAACACCGCGATCATCTTGAAGAATTAGCCGAAACCCGCGCCAGACAGCTTATTCATGCGGAACGTCTTGCCATGCTGGGAACCCTTCTGGCAGGCATAGCTCATGAGATAAACAATCCGCTGTCTTCCATACTGTCAGGCGTTCAGAATGCCTTCAGACGCCTGTCCCCGGAACTGGAGGCAAATATCGCTGTTTCAAAAGCCTGCGGCACTGAGCTGTCAGTCATCCGGGAATATCTGAAACAGAGAAATATCCTCAGATATCTTGAGGCAATAGAGGAGAACACGTGCCGCTGCACAAAGATTGTCTCCGATATGATCAACTTCAGCAGAAGCAGCGATTATCCGCAGAATATTCAGACAGATATTCATCATCTGCTTGACGATATGGTTCATCTTGCGATCAGCGATTATGATCTCAAGAAAAAATATAATTTCGGGCATATTACAGTCATAAGACGCTATGACAAACGCCTGCCGCAGATTCCCTGTGTGCCGAATGAACTTCAGCAGGTTTTTTTCAATCTTCTTAAAAATGCGGCTCAGGCAATGGCAGAAGTGAAACAGGAAAATTATAAACCGGTCATTGAACTGAAAACCTCACGCGCAGGAAATGAAGCAGTCATCGAGGTGGCTGACAATGCCGGCGGCATGGATGAGGAAATCCGCAGACGCATTTTCGATCCTTTTTTCACCACAAAAGGCGCGGGAGCCGGAACCGGGCTGGGGCTTTCAATATCTTATTTCATTATTACCGAAATTCACAAGGGCAAGATGTCTGCGGAATCGGAACTCGGAAAAGGGAGCCGATTCATCATCTGCCTGCCCCTTTGAATTTTCAAAAACGACCGTGGGCGGCGGCTTTCTGTCGGGACAGTCTGCCTGAAAGCGGTACTACGGACTTTTGCGGAAAGGAGATAAACATGAATCGTCAAAGCGATGATCCTTTGCAGCTTCTTTTGGAAAGCGATTCCCTGCTGCGCCAGTATGAAACCGCTCTGAGAGAACGGCTTAGGCACAGCATGGAAACGGAAAAACGGCTCACGCAGGGAAAAACAAGTCTTGCCGACTTTGCCTCGGGACATGAATATTTCGGACTGCATTTCCAAAATAACGAATGGGTATTTCGGGAATGGGCGCCGAATGCGACAGAAATTTATCTGATAGGAGATATGAACGGCTGGCAGCCTAAGAAAAAATTTGCTCCGGCACGCATCAATAAGGCAGAGGGCTTATGGGAACTCCGTCTTTCCGCGGACAGCCTGAAACACGGCGACCATTACAAACTCCTTGTCTGCTGGCCCGGGGGGCGGGGAGAACGCATTCCTGCTTATGCCCGGCGGGTTATTCAGGACCGTGAGACAAAAATTTTCAGCGCGCAGGTCTGGGTTCCGGAATCTCCCTACGTCTGGAAATGCAGGGATTTCCGACGCGCATCAGAGCCTCTGTTTGTTTACGAAGCCCATGCGGGCATGGCTCAGGAAGAAGGAAAAATCGGTTCGTATCAGGAATTTACCCGCCATATCCTTCCGCGGATAGTCAAAGCCGGATACAATACCGTTCAGTTAATGGCAATTCAGGAACATCCGTACTACGGCTCTTTCGGCTACCATGTGGCGAATTTCTTTGCCGCATCTTCGCGCTTCGGGACGCCGTATCATCTCAAAGAACTCATTGATACCGCGCATGAATACGGTATTGCCGTTATTATAGATATGGTGCATTCCCACGCTGTGAGCAATGAAACCGAAGGTCTGAGCCGATTTGACGGCACGCTGTATCAGTATTTTCACGAAGGCGAGCGCGGATTCCATCGGGCATGGGATTCCCGATGCTTTGACTACGGCAAATATCAGGTGCTTCATTTTCTGCTGTCCGACTGCCGCTACTGGCTTGACGAATACCGTGTTGACGGATTCCGCTTTGACGGCGTGACAAGTATGCTTTATCTTCATCACGGACTGGGCGAGGCATTCAGATCCTACGATCAGTATTTCGATGACTCTGTGGACAAGGATGCCCTGACTTATCTCACCCTTGCCAACAAGCTCATTCACGGACTCAGACCCGATGCGATTACCATTGCAGAAGACATCAGCGGGATGCCCGGTCTGGCTTTTCCTAATGCCGGCGGAGGCGTGGGCTTTGACTACCGATTTGCAATGGGTATTCCCGATCTCTGGACCCGTCTGCTGAAAGGCGTTCCGGATGAAGACTGGTCCATGGGACATATTTTTCACGACCTGACCGACCGGCGGAAAGATGAAAAGACCATCAGTTATGCCGAATCTCATGATCAGGCAATCGTGGGAGACAAGACCATTATCTCATGGCTCATTGACGCTGATATTTACGATCACATGAGCAGAAACGATGATAACCTCAAAGTCAGCCGCGGCATAGCCTTGCATAAGCTGATCCGCTTCATTACTCTGACTACCGCGGGTCACGGCTATCTCAATTTCATGGGCAATGAATTCGGGCATCCCGAATGGATTGACTTTCCAAGAGAAGGAAACGGCTGGTCGTATCACTATGCCCGGCGCCAGTGGCATCTCGTGGATGATCCCAATCTCAAATATCAGTTTCTTGCCTGCTTTGACCGAGATATGATCAGGCTGGCGAAACAGTTCGGGCTTATTCAATCTCCTGCGCCGCGTCTTTTATACGAACATTTTGCAGATAAAGTGATCATATTTGAACGGGCTTCGCTTCTCTTTGTCTTCAATTTTCATCCTACGATGTCTCACACAGATTACCGTTTTGAGGCTTTGCCGGGAAAATACCGCATGATCTTTGACAGCGATGCAGAGCAGTACGGGGGAAATAAGCGGTTAGTTCAGAATCAGGAACATCTCACCCTGTCTGAGACATTGTGGGGACAAAAGCGGAATGTCCTCAGCCTTTATCTCCCGACACGGACCGCGATGGTATTGGGAAGTGAGAAGTGAAGAGTGAGAAGTGAAGAGTAAAAAATATTTCTCACTCCTCACTTCTCATTTCTCACTTATTCTTTCAGATACTTTTCGATTTTCTCGAGTTCGTCGCTTTTCATGGTAAAACTGTGCTTCTCTTCGGGGAATCTTCCGTTTTCCACATCTGCTTTGAATTCGGCAATAGCGGATGAAATTATCTCGCTGATTTTGGCATATTGTTTTACAAATTTCGGCGTAAAGCGGTCAAACAAACCTACCATATCATACATTACCAGCACCTGCCCGTCGCAGTCAATTCCTGCTCCGATGCCGATGGTAGGAATCGAAACGGTTTCTGTGATTATCTTTGCGACAGGAGCCGGAACAGCCTCCATAACTAATGAGAAACAGCCTGCTTTTTCAACCGCTTTCGCATCTTCTATCAGCGCACGGGCAGCTTCGGCATTTTTTCCCTGAACCTTGAAACCGCCCAGAGCCGATGCGGTCTGAGGTGTAAGCCCGATATGCCCCTGAACCGGAATCCCGGCATTGACAATCGCTTCAATGACCGGAGCCATTGTTTTTCCGCCCTCAAGTTTGACGCAGTCTGCCCTGCCTTCTTTCATAAAGCGGTTCGCGTTTTCAACGGCTTTTTCCTTTGAGACATTATAGGAACCGAACGGCATATCGCCTATTACCAATGCCCGTTTCGCGACCCGGCTCACTATTTTTACGTGGTGAATCATCTCATCCATAGTCACAGAAACCGTATCCTGATAGCCCAGCACAACCATTCCCAGCGAATCTCCCACAAGCAGAATGTCTATTCCGCTCTGGTCTGCCAAGAGGGCCCATGGATAATCATAGGCGGTAAGCATGGAAATTCTGGGGCTGCTGTTTTTTCTGGATTTGATATCAAATACGGTCAATTTCTTCTGTTCCACATTATACTCCTTTGCAAAAGTATTTTTTATATGATAAATCTTCCTGAAAATTTATAAAGATTCCCGATATATAATTTTTTAAAAAAAGATAGTCAAGAACAAAACATCAGGTTTTTTGAAAAAACCTCCTTTTTCGGGCTGTCTGATTCCGCGGAATCCCATATTGATACTCCTTTACAAAAGTATTTTTATATGATACATCTTCTCCGAAAATCTATAGAACATTATTCATCGGGAGCAGAAAAATATTAAACGTCTGTTTCTTAATGTAAAATCAAGGGAAAAATTAAAGAATGCTGAAAAAAACAAAACTCAGCTCAAAAATTTTCGGCGGATGTGCAGCTATGCTGATTTTTACCGCGGCGATTGCCTGCACCGGCATCAGTTTCCTGTCCATGATTGAGGAGAGGGTGAAAAAAACCGATGAGACAAATCAGATGCTCGACACCATATTGGAAATCAGGCGGCATGAAAAAAACTTTGTCATCAGAGGAGATTCGGTCTATATTGAGAGAGTCAAAAAATATACAGACGATTTCAAAAATCAGATAAAGGCAGACAGAGAGACCGTCAGTGATCCGGCGAAAAAAAAGCAGTCTGATGATATTCTTGCACTGATCGGGAAGTATCAGACGCTGTTTTCTGAATATGCTGATCTCCGCAATAAAGAGAACACCGGCGGAACTGAAGGAATCGCGGAGGCAGAAATAAAGATGGCGGAACCTGCACGGCAAATCACAGAGGCTTGCCGCAGAATCAGTTCCGAGCAGAAAAACAGGATGTATCAGCAGATATCCGCTGCTCGGAAAATGATGGCGATATTCGCTGTATCGGCGATTTTTCCCGGAATACTGTCTGCATTTTTTCTCACCCGCCGGATTATCCGGCCGATTATCCGGCGGATTGACTCGCTGGCAGATGACTTGGAAAAAACAGTCTCGGCATTCGCCCATTTTTTGGGAGAGGAACAGTCTGTTATCCAAGAAACATCAAAGCAGGTTTCTGTCATAGCAGGGATATGCGCGTCTCTCGGAGAGATAACGGCCATGATCAGAAAAAACTCAGGCGATGCGGCCATGGCAGATGATCTTATGATGAAAACAATTCAGGATGTTGACAAATCGGATAAATCAATGAACGATCTGATTGTCTCAATGGAACATATCATCCGGGCGAGCAACGAAACCTCCGATATTGTCAGGACAATTGACGAAATTTCCTTTCAGACCAATCTCCTTGCACTGAACGCGGCCATTGAGGCTGCCCGTGCCGGTGAAGCCGGTGCAGGTTTTGCCGTAGTTGCAGAAGAAGTCAGAAATCTTGCCGGAAGCTCGGCTGATGCGGTCGGGAATACCTCCGGGCTGATTGAGGGAACCGTAAAAAAAATCACAGAAGGCTCGGAACTTCTGACCGGGACAAGCAAGAGCTTTTCCGAAGTTTCCGGGAGTATCGGCATTATCGCCGCATTGGTCAGCGGCATCGCTTTCACCTCCGATGAGCAGTCCCGCAAAATGGATGAACTGAATACTGCCGTGGCTGAGATAGATAAAATCATCCGGCAGAATGCGCGGGTCGCCGAAATGTCTTTATCTCTATGGGAAGAAAGAAAAACACAGGCAGAAAAGATGCGGAATCTGGCTGCGGAACTGATTTCGGAATTGTAGTCCGGGTTCCCGGCACAGCATTCCGAGAGTTTCTCCGCAAAAAACGGCTTGCGTCTGTTTTAAGTTTTTGGCGTTTTACAGAAGTGCAGATTATGCCGGTGGGCAGTATACAGTAAAACGACTTTCCAAGCCGTTTTGTGTCTGTTCTTTTATCTCGTTCCCAAGCCCCGGCTTGGGAACGCATCTGCGCCCGAAGCCCCGGCTTCGGTCCGTCTCCCGTCACGGGAAGCCGGGGAGCCTCCCCGGCAAGTGCGTTCCCAAGCAGGGGCTTGGGAACGAGAAACGAGAAAACGAGAAAAAGGAGGAGTGCTGAAATGCCAATTTTATAAGATGGGTTCGGCACTGTGCTGACCGATCTTATAAAATGGGTCATTTCAGCACTCCTCCTCCTTAACTTAACGGCAGTGAAGCCGGGGCTTGGGAACGAGAAAAAACATTACTCTGACAAACCTGTGTCAAACCTTTCTGTTCCGACAGTTTCATTCTTCGGAAATTCCCGACGCCTTCATTTTTGCCTTGAGCCGTATCAGTTCTTTTTCTGCGGTTTCAGCACGTGCTTTTTCCTGTTGCACAAGATTTTCCGCATATTCTGCGCGTATTTTTTCCTGTTCTGCAAGATTTTCCGCATATTCAGCGCGTTCTTCATCAGACAGAATTTCTTGGCCTGTCATGGCATCATAGACAGCAAGTCCGGTTCCCGAGTCCGCAGGTCCTATCATGATGCCTGCGGTTACGCTTGTAATACGTCCCAGCCTGTCGGGTTTCATTCTGAAATATCTGCCGCCCATCATTCTGTAACCGCTGACCG
>DYRK01000344.1 GCA_020718785.1 Desulfatirhabdium butyrativorans
CCGCTTTGCAGTATGAAGAGCCTTCCCTTATTCCGTCAAAAAAGCTTTCCGCATGGAAGCTGTTCAGAAAAAATCTTATTGCCGAAGGAGAACGGCGGTATTTGCAGGACCTGATTTCGGAAACTTATGGCAATATAAAAAAAGCATCTGAAATATCAGGGCTTTCTCAGCCGCGTCTTTATGAGCTTCTGAGAAAATATAAAATAGGGATCCGGTAATTTATCTCCGATTTCAATATAAAATTATGGTTTTTCCATAAATAAATTATGGTTTTTCCATAATTCGATTAGCTTCTATTATATATCTCTCCTATACAATATTTATAATTCGCTGATATTCATATCTGACTGTAGAAAGCCATATTCATGGCACAGATATTGCTTATCTCTATCGGCAGACAGATTTGAGACAGAAATCCGCTGCAGACTTCCAGAAATCAATTTTCACTGTGTTATTCTTGCCACCGTCATAATTTGCGCTTTTCTCGTTCCCAAGCCCCGGCTTGGGAACGCACTTGCCGGGGAAGCCCCGGCTTCCCGTGACGGGAGACGGACCGAAGCCGGGGCTTCGGGCGCAGATGCGTTCCCAAGCCCCGGCTTGGGAACGAGAAAAACGGTTTGCAAAACCGTTTTACGGCGGATTTTAAAAGCGCAGATTATGCCGATGGGCAGTATATCTCTCGCAGATATACGAAAAAGTATTATATCCTCGCTGCTGCCTTGTGAAATTTGATTTCTGGAAGTCTGTATGATTACGCTATCTTCATTTTCCCTCCTCAGCATTTTTTTAAATGTAAGAAAAAAGCTCCCCTTGTGTATTTCCAAAACAAAGGGAGGATTTTCAGGGAGGGAATTCAGCAGGAAAAAATACTAACATCCTGTTTTTTAAAAGAAAGGAGGAAAGAATATTTTTTGCGGCAGCAGAGGAAAAAGGGGTTCCGATGCTGTCATGGCGGATCTTATTAACTTTTTTTAACGAAGGAGAAACTTGGTATGAAAAAACAGATTCCGAAGCAGTCATGGTTAAAGCCCTTGAACTGGGTTATGCTTCTCGGGCTGATTGCTATTGCCGCGGCCGGCTGTAGCAGCGGAGGGGACGACAGTTCATCCCCGGTTGTCAGACAGGGTCAATTTATAGACACTGTTGTGGAAGGTCTGGAATATGAGACGCCCACCCAGTCCGGAGTGACTGACGAGAACGGCACCTTCAGTTATGCCGAGGGCGAAACAGTTACCTTCTCTGTCGGAGACATTGTGATAGGCGATGCTCCGGGAGAGGAAGTGGTAACTCCGGTGGATCTGGTGGAAGGCGCGAAGGATGAAACCGATCCTGAGGTGAGCAATATCACCGGCTTTTTAATGACATTGGATGATGACGACAATCCCGATAACGGCATCACGATCACGGAAGACGTAAGAGATGCCGCGGACGGTATGTCTCTTGACTTCGACACAAGCGTCAGCGAATTCTCAACCGATCCATCGGTACTGAAAACCATATCATTGCTGACCGCGCTCAGAGAAGCAGGAGAAAGACTGCTGGTGCTTTTGGAAGAAGCTCAGAAGCATCTCCGAGCGACTCTGGCAGCCATCGGAAATGATCTGGATGATGACGCAGACGGCTACAGCGAGAATCAGGGCGACTGCGATGACGCGGATGCTGCGAGTTCACCCGAGGCAGAAGATATCTGTGACGACGGCATAGATCAGGATTGCAGCGGAAGCGATCTGGTCTGTGTGGGAAAAGCAGATACAGATGATGACGGCGACACCTTCACAGAAAATCAGGGCGACTGTGACGACGCTGATGCAGCCGTAAATCCGGGTGCAGAAGATATTTGCGGCGATGCCGTTGACCAAAACTGTGACGGTGCGGATGCAGTATGTCCGCCGGTTCCCGAAGATGTTGACGACGATCAGGACGGCTATACCGAAAATGACGGCGACTGTGACGATGCGGATGTAAACATCGCCCCGGCCGCAGAAGATATTTGCGGTGATGCAATTGATCAGAACTGTGACGGCGCAGATGCAGAATGTCCGCCGACTCCCGAAGAAGTGGATGATGACGGCGATACCTTTGCAGAAAATCAGGGCGACTGCGATGATACCGATGCAGCCGTAAATCCGGGTGCGGAAGATATCTGCGGCGATGAAATTGATCAGAACTGCGACGGCGCGGATGCCGTATGTCCGCCGGCTCCCGAAGATGCGGATGATGACGGCGATGTTTTCACAGAAAATCAGGGCGACTGCAATGACGCTGATGCGACAGTCAACCCGGGCGCAGCAGAAATCTGCGGCGACGGAATTGATCAGAACTGCGACGGCGTTGACGCTGTATGCCCGACTGTTCCCGAAGATGTGGATGATGACGGCGATACTTTCACAGAGAATCAAGGCGACTGCAACGATGCCGATCCTACGGTTTATGTCGGCGCGGCTGAAATCTGCGGCGACGGTGCGGATCAGGATTGTGACAGCTCGGATCTGATCTGTGTGGAAGATAAAGATGATGACGGCGACGGTGTCACGGAAAATCAGGGTGACTGCGACGACACCGATGTTGCGGTATATCCGGGTGCGACTGAAATCTGCGGCGATGCTGCGGATCAGGATTGCGACGGACTCGATCTGACCTGTCCCGAAGATATTGACGATGACGGCGATACTTTCACGGAAAACAGCGGCGACTGCAATGACACTGATGCCACGGTTTACCCGAATGCCGGAGAAATCTGCGGAGATGACATTGATCAGGACTGCGACGGTATTGACCTGATCTGTCCCGAAGATATTGACGACGACGGCGATACCTTCACGGAAAATCAGGGCGACTGCAATGACGCGGATGCCACGGTTTATACGGGTGCAGCCGAAGTCTGCGGCGACGGTGCGGATCAGGATTGTGACGGAAACGACCTGCTGTGTCCGCAGGATTTGGATGACGACAAAGACGGCTTCACGGAAAACAGCGGCGACTGTGATGATTTGAATGCCGAAGTTTATCCGGGAGCGGCTGAAATCTGCGGCGACGGTGTGGATCAGGATTGCGATGCAAACGATCTGATCTGCGTCAGCGAAGATAAAAACGAAGTAACACTTTCTAACGGCTTCAAGGTCAGTTTCGTAGAAGTGGTTTACAATGAAGACGGCACATCCACTTGGAAGTATGCAGTGGAAGAAATGCCCGAAGCAAAAGACCTGAGCAACTGGGTGCTTGAACTGCCTGCATGTGTCACGGTAGGCGATGCCGCGCCGGTATTCGAACTGGTCAGCCCCGACCCGAATGCAGGACTGAACGGTATCAAATGGGAAGTGACCGACGAATTCCAGACCGGCGAATTTACGATTACCCTTGACAAACTCTGGGACAAAGCAACCGTCAAAGTGGCTGCCAAAGGTCCGGATGTTGTTCTGGGCGAACTCGTGGGACCGGCTTGTGAAGAAGTGGTATTCGAAGACGCTGATGCTGACGGCTTTACGGTAAGAGACGGCGATTGTGATGATGCAAATGCCGAGATTCGTCCCGATGCCGAAGAAATCTGCGGCGATGCTGTGGATCAGGACTGTGACGGAAATGACGCGATTTGTCCCGAAGCCATAGATGATGACAAAGATGGCGTCACAGAGAACGAAGGTGACTGCGATGACGCGAACGCGGATGTGTATCCGGCCGCGGCAGAAATCTGCGGTGACGGCATTGATCAGAACTGTGACGGCGAAGATACGATCTGTGTCGAAGACATTGACGACGACGGCGATACCTTCACGGAAAACACCGGCGACTGCAATGACGCGGATGCAACGATCTATCCGAATGCCGGAGAAGTCTGCGGCGATGGAATTGATCAGGACTGTGACGGTGCCGATCTGATCTGTCCCGAAGATGTTGACGACGACGGAGATACAGTCACGGAAACCGCGGGTGACTGCAATGACGCGGATGCAACGATCTATCCGGATGCCGAGGAAGTCTGCGGCGACGGAATTGATCAGAACTGCGACGGCGAAGATGTGATCTGTCCCGAAGACATTGACGACGACGGCGATACATTCACGGAAAAAGCCGGTGACTGCGATGACGCAGATGCAAAGGTTTATCCTGACGCTGAAGAAGTCTGCGGAGACGAGATTGATCAGAATTGCGACGGAGCCGATCTTTCCTGCGCCGATGTTGACAATGACGGCGACACCTTCACGGAAACTCAGGGCGACTGTAATGACGAGGATCCTGCGGTTTATCCCGAGGCAAAGGAAATCTGCGGAGACGAGATTGATCAGGACTGTGACGGCAAAGACAAAATCTGTCCCGAAGATAAGGACAACGACAAAGACGGATTCACAGAAAATCAGGGCGATTGCAATGATACCGATGTTGCGATTCATCCTGAAGCCGAAGAAGTCTGCGGGGACGGTATTGACCAGAACTGTGACGGCGGCGATCTGATTTGTCCCGAAGACGTGGATGACGACGCGGACGGACTTACGGAAAATCAAGGCGATTGTGACGATGCCAATGTTGCGGTTCATCCTGAATCTGTAGAAATCTGCGGCGACGGCATTGATCAGAACTGTGACGGCAACGATCCGCTCTGTCCTCCGGAAGATACGGATGACGACAAGGACGGATTCACCGAAAATCAGGGCGACTGCAATGATACGGATCCTGCGATTTATCCCAACGCACAGGAAATCTGCGGCGACGGTATTGATCAGGATTGCAGCGGAAGCGATGTGATCTGCCCGGATGACGGTGAGATGGAAGGCCGGTTTGTATTCGGTATAGTGATCGGTCTGGAATACAGATCAAAGAGTCATTTCGGTAAGACCGACCACAGAGGCAGATTCAAATACAGACACGGCGAAAGGGTCAGTTTCTTCATCGGCAGCCTTATTCTGGGTGAAACAGAGGGCGCATCGGTAGTTACGCCGGTTGACCTCGTGGAAGGCGCGACAGGTGAAAATGATCCGAAAGTAACCAATATCTGTAAGTTCCTGATGACGCTTGACGAAGATGACAATCCGGATAACGGTATTGCCATTTCCGAACCGGTGCGGAAAGCTGCCATGAGCCTGACAATCAATTTCAATGTCAGCGTGGCCGAGTTCGAAAGCAGTCAGGTTGTACAGGAAACCGTTTATTCTCTGACCATGTTCAGAGTCAAAGGTCCGAGAAAACTGGTTCTCACGGTCAGAGCGCAGGTATTTCTGAGCTTTACCCTGACGCAGACCCAGAACTATTCGGATCCTGACGGCGACGGATATTCTCAGACCGAAGGCGACTGTGACGACACGGATCCTGCACTTCATCCCGAAGCCGAAGATATTTGCGGTGACGGACTTGATCAGGACTGCGACGGTGCCGATCTGGTCTGCAACGAAAATCCGGACGCGGACGCCGACGGTTCTACGGTCGAAGCCGGTGATTGCGACGACAATGATCCCGCGGTATATCCGGGTGCAGTCGAAGTCTGCGGAGACGGCATTGATCAGGACTGCGACGGAAGCGATGTGATCTGTCTTGTGGAACCGAGTCAGGGCAACTGGGTCGGAACCACGGATCAGGAATTTCCCTTTACCTTCGGCGTAAGCGGCGGCATAGTTTCGGCAATTTCCACGAAATTCTCCTATCAGGATTATTCGGGACTTTGTGTCGGCTTGAACGCGCTGATGACCGGCGAAATTCCGACCGAGATTGTTGACAACAGCTTTTCTTTCGCAATTTCGGATCTCGAAGTGATCGGAACTTTTACCAGCCCGACCACAGCCAGCGGAACTTGGTTCTATCAGAACCGGAAATGCGGCGGAACAGGCAACGGAACATGGGAAGCCGTATTCGGGGATGCAACCGATCCGCTTGATGTGGACAATGACGGAGACGGGCTGACAGAGAATGCCGGGGACTGCGATGATATGGAAGCGTCTGCATATCCGGGAGCCGAGGAAGTCTGCGGCGACGGCATAGATCAGGACTGTGACGGCAGCGATATTATCTGCGCGGGCGAACTTGCGGCAGATGACGACGCGGACGGTTACACTGAAGATACCGGAGATTGCAACGATATCGATCCTGCGATTCATCCCGAAGCCGAAGAAGTCTGCGGCGATGAAGTTGACCAGAACTGTGACGGATCCGATCTTGCCTGTGCGGAAGATACTGACAGTGACGGTGACGGTTACACGCCGAATACCGGTGATTGTGACGACACGAATCCTGATGTGAATCCGGACGCGGCTGAAATCTGCGGCGACGAGATTGATCAGGATTGCGACGGCAACGATCTTGCCTGCACCGAAGAGGGAAGTGAAACAGGAAAACTGTCTCTCTCTCTGGAACTGTCCGGCGGCGAGTCTGAGGACTTCAAAGCAATA
>DYRK01001063.1 GCA_020718785.1 Desulfatirhabdium butyrativorans
GATGCCCCGGGTCCCCATGCGGTTACAGGAACGCAGAAGGGTCCGCAGGGCGCAATGGCTTTTTCTTATGATGACAACGGCAATATGACTTCCGACAACGGCATGAGTCTTTCGTGGGATTTCAGAGACCGGCTTGTGAATCTGAAAAAAGGCGCAAGCAGTGCGGCTTATGTCTATGACTACTCGGACACCCGCAAGAAAAAGACGGTCAGCAATGCAGACGGCTCGGCAACCGAAGCGGTGTATGTGGATAAGTATTCCGAAATCCGGGAAGGCAGGCTGGTGAAGTATGTCTATGCCGGGAACAGCCGGGCTGCCCGAATCGAAGACGGGAAAATGTATTTCTACCTGCATGACCATCTCGGCAGCACCTCTTTCAGCTTGTCCGATAACGGGGCGGTTACAGAGCAATTGGTGAATTATCCCTACGGAAATCCCCGTTTGGAGAAAAGGGCGGCGTCTGCAACAGCGGCGGCGGATTACAAGTTCACCGGCAAGGAGCGGGATGCGGAAAGCGGCTTGCAGTATTTTGAGGCGAGGTATTATTCGGGGACGCTGGGGCGGTTTAATCGGGTGGATCCGTTGGCGGAAAGAATTAAGAAAGAGGTTTTGACGGATCCGCAAAAGTTGAACTTGTATGCTTATGGAAATAATAATCCGATTATATTTATTGATCCCGACGGAAAATTCGCATTCTTAGATAACACTATCAAGACGTTCCAGAGAATGGGAGCAGAGTTATCTAAAGGGACTCCGCAAGGAATGTTGAATACAGCACGACTTGCATTAGGTTATCCCTTTAGTGTTTTGAGCGGGGACATCTTTGATAAACCAGCAGATATTAATTCGCAAGTAAATACCTTCTCTATGCCGGGGATTTTTGATAGGGATGGTAAATTAGATGTGGGACGCGGAGAAAATCAGCTTAAAAATAAAAGCCATTTTTTAGGAATCGGTGATCTTATTCAAATTATTGGAGAAGAATTGGGAGGAATTACTATCAATTCTATTCATGCGGCAGAATCTCTTGAAAAAACCGGGGGAGGTAATATCTTCGCTCATAGTCAGGCAACAAGCGTTTTTCGTGGAGCATTTGCACTGTTGGATCCCAAAATCAAATGTAATATTGATTATGTAGGATGGGGAGGACAATCTCATATCAGTATCGCCTGGCATGGATTACGTAGCGCTGTAAATATCAAAAATCCTCTAGATGTAATCCCTCGTCTTGCTCCTCGTAACTGGTTCTCCCGCTTATTTGGAGGATGGGAACAGGGACCAGGACATGGACATAGTTATTCTCAGTATCAGCAATAGCCATGTAGGGTGGGCATGAACATGCCCACC
>DYRK01000345.1 GCA_020718785.1 Desulfatirhabdium butyrativorans
GCTTCGGGCGCAGATGCGTTCCCAAGCCGGGGCTTGGGAACGAGGAAATATAAGGAGGCAGCTAAATGAAACAAATACAGTGTGTTATTTTTTTCTTTCTGATTTTTATCCACAGCGCACAGGCCGCAACTGTCGGATTTGCCACCGCAGCCGGCGGTCTGGGGGATAACGGTTTCAATGATATGACCTATACCGGATTGCGGAAAGCCCAGCAGCGATACGGATTCCGTCTGGTCCTTGCCGAAGCGGAAAAAACAGGGATTGCCGGAGAAACCGAATTGAAAAATATTATCGAACAATCCGAAACGGTTGTGTTTCTCGGAGATCAATATAAAGATTTGGGCAAAATGAATGCCCTGAAATATCCGGAAAAGCGTTTTCTCATCCTCGACATCGAGATGAAAGACCTTCCGAACCTTGTTTCCCCGTGCTGTGAGGCAGTATCTTCCGGAGAGTTTCTTTATCTGGATGCCCAGAGATGTCGTAGGCGGCGATATTTTTTTCACAGAATTCTTCGGCAAGGACCCGGAAGCCGGCCCCTGCGATTTTATTATCTCGGTGATTGACTGCACGGGTCACGGGGTTCCGGGCGCGTTTATGACCATGATTGTCTCATCGGGTCTGAGACAGATTATCACGGATGAAGGCTGCCGCGATCCGGGAGAAATTCTGAAACGGCTCAACAGCATTGTCAAAAGGACGCTCCATCAGGATAAACAGCATACCCTTTCCGATGACGGATTGGATGCCGCGATATGTTTTGTCCGACTGTCAGTTATGGGAGAACAGTTATCAGAGGAAGATCAGGCAGTTATTGCCGATACTTCGCTCATAACAGATAACTACTCTTTTGCAATTGATAACTGCTCACTGACTTTTGCAGGCGCGAAACTGCCGCTGTTTTATATTCAAAACGGCGAACTGACTGTAATCAAAGGCGATAAAAAAAGCATAGGATATAAAAGATCGGATGTTGATTTCAGGTTCACCGATCACACGGTTAAAATCGAAAAAGGCATGTCTTTTTATATGGCAAGCGACGGTTTTACAGATCAGATGGGCGGCGAGATCAGGCGCCGGTTCGGGGTTGCCAGATTCAGGGAACTGCTCAGAGAAAATGCAGGGCTGCCCTTTGAAGAGCAGCGTAACAGGCTGCTGGACGCTTTCGGCAAATACAAAGGCGAAAACGAAAGACAAGATGATGTAACAGTGGTGGGATTCGGCTTTTAGTTTCAGCTTCAATGCCGATTTATTTCATAATCTGTTGCAAGGGATATTTGCCAGCTCGTCTTCAAACAAATCGTCCATCACATCTGCAAATTTTTCAATGGGATATTCGGTTCTGCATGACCTGCAGCGAAGAAATGTCCGGCGTCAGGACCGCTGAACCGTCAGCAGTCCGCCGCATTTCAGACATCTGATATTCCGGTGTTCCATATTTCACCTCACAGTAAAGCGGGTTTGAAACCCGCTTTACTATAGACTTCAGCGTCAATGCCGTTAAGTTAAAGGACTATCCGGGTTGCCGAACTGAAAGTCCGGCACAGTAAAGCGGGTTTGAAACCCGCTTTACTATATATGCTAAAATTTCATTGGGAACGATGAATCCCGTTGTTATTGGGATTTCGGATTGTTATGCTGCCGGGAATACCTTTGCACACGGCAGGAGAATGAAATCAAGTTTTTTAAAAAAACTTGGTTTCTCTGATGCGTATCACTGTCCGATTCCACTGTCAGAATGGAGCTATTTGCTGAATGTGTAATATCCGATAGCGATGTCATAGGCTTTGTCAATGGGATTTTTGGAGTCTCTGGAACAAAATTCGGTGCCGACATTCAAATCGCTTACCGTTCGGATTTCGACATCTTTTTCAATCAATGTTTTCTGAGGGTTATCAAGCCGAAACGCTACGGATATCCTGTCTCCCACCTTCAGGTCCTCTTTTTCGTTCAGTTCGAATTTCAGGCCGGAACGTGACAAATCCCTGACAGTCATTGCTTTTGCAAGACTATTTCCCTTGACGGTGTAGGTTCCGGGTATATCCACATCTTTGCGGTAAAACTTTCTTCTTTCCAGAAGAACAGTATGGGAATGGCCGCAGGCGCAGGTGTGCTGTATCCGGACGGCTTTATTGATATCTTTGTATTCCGAAACATCCGCGGTTGTTGATTTCCTGCATTTCGGGCATACAAATGTCGCCATATTGTCGTTGTTTATGAAAACCTTCTGTTCCCCTATTTTCATCGCTTAAAAAATTCCATTTGGTTTTACAATGTAAAAGAATCAGGGCATGAATCCGCATAAGAACGGCAGATCCGATACACTGAAGGTTTAAAGACAATTCGTGCAGAACGGTTATGCCCCGTACCCTATAACTTCAAGACATTCCAAATTTTGGAAACTTGGAATATCCTCAGAAAAAGATAGCACATTTTTTTATTTTGTAAACATTCGGCAGACCGAAAAGTTTCAGCGTACTCGTTCCCAAGCCCCTGCTTGGGAACGCACTTGCCTGGGAAGCCCCGGCTTCCCGTGACGGGAGACTGCCCGAAGCCGGGGCTTCGGGCGCAGAGGCGTTCCCAAGCCGGGGCTTGGGAACGAGAAAAAAGCCGGGGCATGGGAACGAAAAAAATGTTTTTTACTGTTTCTTTATCCCCAATGTTTCCCGGACTGCTCTCACAATCTGCCCGCAGCACTGACGGGTTTCCTCATGGGTCGGGCCCTCGATCATTACCCTGCAAAGAGGCTGGGTTCCGGAATAGCGCACCAGCACCCGCCCTTTCTCTCCCAGACGCTTTTCAACCGCTCTGATTTCTGCCTGAATCTCAGGAACCGTTTCAATATCCGGCTTGCTGTCAACTTCCACATTCATGAGTATCTGCGGAAATACCGCCATGACTTGGGCAAGTTCGGACAGCGGCCTGTTTTCTGCCTTCATAACTTCAAGCAGCTTCAGGGCTGTCAGAATCCCGTCCCCTGTGGTATGGTGGCTGAGAAAAATCGTATGCCCCGAATCTTCGCCGCCGATGACTGCGCCGTAAGCAATCATCTCCTGAAGCACAAAGCGGTCGCCAACATCGCTTTCAATATGCCGGATTCCCATTTCTTTCAAAGCCAGTTTGAATCCCAGATTGCTCATGACAGTGCTGACCACGAGATTGTTTCTGAGAATCCCTTTTTGTTTCATAAACTTGGCACAGATTGCAAGAACCTGATCTCCGGTAACTCTGTTTCCTTTTTCATCCACGGCAATAAGCCGGTCACCGTCGCCGTCAAAGGCAAGTCCGACGTCTGCTTTCTTTTTCACTACAGTTTCGGCCAGTGTTTCAGTGTGCTGGGAACCGCATTTTTCATTGATATTTTTTCCGTCCGGCAAGACAAATAATGACTCGGCATCTGCCCCGAGTTCCGCGAACAGGCGCGGGGCAACACGGTATGTCGCGCCGTTTGAGCAGTCCAAAATGATCTTCATGCCCGCAAAACAATTTTGCAGATTAGTTTTATCGGCAGACCCAAGACTTTTTTTGAGAAATTCAGAGTACTGTTTTTCTGCATCTTCTATTTTATATACACCCCCGGTTTCCCGGACCGACCTGCACTGTTGAGAAAGCCGGCTGTCGGACAGCAGCAGGGATTCGATTTCCGCTTCAGTCTCATCTGAAAGCTTATAGCCGTCGCTTCTGAAAATTTTGATCCCGTTGTCATAAAAAGGATTGTGGGATGCGGAAATGACAATCCCAGCGTCCGCGCCCGAGGAAGCTGTGACAACGCTCAAGCCGGGCGTAGGGAGTACGCCCGCAGGATATGCGTCTCCGCCCATGGAACATATACCCGAAATCAGGGCATATTCCAGCATGTATCCGGATATACGGGTATCTTTTCCGATAATGATTTTTGCCCTGTGTCCCTGCTTTCTGAAAAGCAATGCAACGGAGCGTCCCACATTCAAAGCGATCTCCGCGGTCATCGGATATTCATTTGCCGCGCCGCGTATGCCGTCTGTGCCAAACAATTTGCCCATGATATTCACCTCGTTGCAGGATGGGTGAAACACCCACCTTGCCGAATAACCGGACAGCATCCTTTCAGCAACTGCCGGCATGAAAAGCTGGATAACACCTTCGGCATCCCGAATATATGACAGGGCGGGTTTCACCCGTCCTGCATATCAAATGTTACACAAGGTCACATATTTTGCAAATATTTTTGTACCCTTTTGAGTATGTCCTCCGACTCTGTAATCAAAGGGAAAATGTGATCACATTATCATCGGCAATTTTTTTATGTAACAGACAGGAGGCAGCAAATGAAAAAATTCAAAACCGCAGGTATCATCGCGCTGAGTTTGGCGATACTTGCCGCGGGAACGGCTTTGGCAGGAAGATTCGGGAAAGACGGACATGATTTCGGCATGAAAGGCTTCATGGGCTTCGGGATACTCAGGGAACTCGATCTTTCCGAGACCCAGAAAACTGATGCCGCGAATATCCTCATGAAATATCGTGATGAGGCAATAACTGCCGCGGACACATTTGCCGCGGCAAGGGAAAAACTGGCAGATGCGATTCTGATCGCCGAATTCAACGAAGGTTCGGTCCGGCTGGCAGTCCGGGAACTTGCAGTTGCCGGAGAAGAACTCGCAGTGCTTGGGGCAAAGGCAGTGTCCGAACTGAAGCCGGTTCTTACACCCGCACAACTGGAACTTCTGAAACAGAAGCAGGCTGAAATGAAAGCAAAAATGAAAGACCGCAGGGCATCACGACGCTCAAAGATTGACAACTGGCTGAAAACACACATCAGCAGATAAGTCTTGCCAAAGCTGCCGGAACAATGTATTTTCAGATTCGCAGGGGCATTACCCTGCGAATCTCCGGCATTGCCGGGCTTTTACGATACTTCAGACAAATCATCTGACATGATTGACAACTCAGGCAGCGAAACTGAAATTATCCGCCGGATCATTGACGGAGATGTGAATGCCTTTGAACATCTGCTGAAAAAATATAAGCAGTATGTGTTTAAAATTGTCGGCAGACGAGTCCCTTACGATCAGACCGAAGATATTGCCCAGGAAGTGTTCATAAGAGCCTATCAGTCCCTGCCGAATTTCAAGGGCATTTCTCCCATTTCGAACTGGCTGGCGCGGATTGCTGTGAGAACCTGCTGCGATTTCTGGAGAAAGGCGTATAAATCCAAAGAATTTTCTATGAGTTCCCTGACTGAAAATCAGGAAAATCTGCTGGAAAAAATCATATCCGACCAGTCGGGTCAGGAATTCTCTGAGAGATGGTCACAAAAAGAAGTCTATGAGGTTCTGAACTATGCCCTGAACAGATTGTCGGCTGAAGACAGAACCGTGCTGGAGCTCGTGTATCTGGAAGGATATTCGGCAAAGGAAGCCGCTGACCTTCTGGGATGGAGTCTCGCCAATGTGAAAATCCGGGCTTTCCGTTCCCGTAAAAAACTTCAAAGCCTGTTAAGCAAGTAAAACGCCCGGGCTTCCCCGGCTTTGGGGCGTCTCCCGTCACGGGAAGCCGGGGCTTCCCCGGCAAGTGCGTTCCCAAGCGGGGGCTTGGGAACGAGAAAAATCATAAGGAACGACGAATGAAACCACTTGACGATGCAAAACTCAAAGATGCTCTTATTGCAGCGTATCATGGAAAAAAAACAGCAGAACCGGGCATTTATTGGGAAATAAAAGTGATGAATCATATCCGCAGCCTGGGTCCACTGCAATACGACATGACAGGCTTTGTATGGCGTTTTGCCGCGGGCGCCTGTTTTTTGGTTCTGATTTTATCTGCTTATGTGATGCAGACGGGTTTCCATCCGGAATACGAGATGACAGAACTGCTGCTGAATGATTCGGAAGGGCTGGCTTTTTTATCTTATTTCGCTAACATCATATAATATATGGATAAGAAGAAAATAAAAATCGCAGCCGGCTTGACTGCTGTATTTTTTCTGGGCATTCTGACCGGATCGCTGGGAACCGGCATTTATGTCAAACACAGAATCGGGCGTTTTGTAAAAGGCGATCTGACGGAAAGACACGCGGCAATCATGAAAAAGCTCGATAACCGGCTGAAACTGACGCTTTCACAGCAGACCGAAATCGGAAAAATTGTCGGAAATTCTCTGAAAGAACTGTCGTCTTTCAGGCAGAAACACCGTGCCGAAGCAGAGACGGTTATTGATAACGCGGTGGAAATGATAAAGGAAAAATTAGACGAGGAACAGCGGCATAAAATGGACGAACTCCGCAGAGAATTAAAAGTGTTCGGGCTTCCGTTTCTCGTTCCCAAGCCCCCGCTTGGGAACGCACCTGCCGGGGAGGCTCCCCGGCTTCCCGTGACGGGAGACGGC
>DYRK01001064.1 GCA_020718785.1 Desulfatirhabdium butyrativorans
CCGGAAACAGGCAGATAAAGGTAATTCTGAAACATTTATTGCATTCTTATATCACAATGATTCGGACAGTTTTTTAAATTTTAAGTACTGACAGGAGCTTCTTCTATGAGAGAAAAAGGTGTTTCCGCAAACACAATTTCTGATTCATAAGGAAGAAGCTCCGTGAACATAACAGACACGATTTCGGAAAAAATGTCAGATGTTTTTAAGCCGCAGCGCAAGTTCATATCGGTGCTGCTGACGACTGTCATGCTTATACGGGGTAATGTCAATTTCAGAAATCTGAGCCGTTACAGTGTGTTATCTGAAAAAACATATTCAGGACAGTTCGGAAATCCCTCTGATTTCGCCGAATTCGATATGATCGGAACGGAGATGTCTGTAACTCCCCGTACACTTATGATTGCTACGCCGGATTGCAGCTTTATTGCCGGAAGCGGCAGCCGCACTTACGGACTCGGCAGGTTTTACAACGGCAGCCGTGCGGAAGCAGAAAAAGGGCTTGAAATTTCGGAGCTTGCGGTAGCGGACGTAAATTACAATACCGCTCACACTGTTTCCGCATGGCAGACGCCGGACCCGTTCAGTTCCGGACATACACGCACAGATCGGTACGTCGGACATTCTGTACAGGATGCTCCGTGTATGCCTCCGTCGGTACGCTATCCGGCTGCTGACGGCTATCACGCAGAAAATAAATCCGCAGACGGCATAACTGACGCAGGGTATCATCTCATTTCCGAACTGGGAAGCGATGCAGACTCATGCCGGCTGTGTATACCGGAAAACAGAAAGATCGGGGCAGACCCGGAATCTGTGACGGGAAAGTCTGCCTGAACGATCGGGTCCGCTCCGAGTCTGTCGCCGAAACCGACAATGTAAGCCTTCATACCGCTGTCGTGAACAGTCCGTCTCCGAAACGCAACATACGGATCGTTTATCCTGTGCGCCGACAGGGCGGCAGAGTTGCCGTTGCTCTGCTGTTCTCTGCAGACATAAATCTTCCGGCAGCAGACATTCACCGCTTTCACAGAGCGCGTTTTCGGATCGGATTTCTGTTCCGGGACGCGGAACAGTCTGCCGGACTTCCGGATTGTCAGGCGCGTTGTGAGATAAGCCCTGACTTCCGGTTCGACGCCTGCATGACCGCTCCCAATCTGATGAAACGGGAATCACGCCGGATCACGCAATCCGACATAAATAAAGGATGCTCCGTTGCTTCCGTAAAAATCCGTATCTCCGATGAATATCTGCTGAAACGATTCTGTGATATGTCAGGTTCCATGGCTGTTCAATTCTCTTCAATACCCTTATAATTCAGAATATTTATGAGATTGATACA
>DYRK01000346.1 GCA_020718785.1 Desulfatirhabdium butyrativorans
TTGGGAACGAGAAAAAAAGTTTTCCCGAAATACTCGGAAATGCCCGCTTGGGATTTGTCAATCCCAAGCGGGCATTTCCGGCGGATTTGTCAATCCGCCGGGAGCGGCCGGGGGGCATTTTCGATCTTTCCTCGTTCCTCGTTCCCAAGCCGGGGCATGGGAACGAGAAAATTACTCCCTTTCCTCAAAGGGAGTATAAGTCGTTTTTGTCGGACCGATATATATCTGACGGGGACGGCTGATTTTCCATGCAGGGTCTTCAATGCTTTCACGCCACTGGGCAATCCATCCGGGCAGTCTGCCGATGGCAAACATCACCGTAAACATATTGGTGGGAATGCCGATAGCCCTAAGTACGATTCCGCTGTAAAAATCCACATTCGGATAAAGATGATGACTGATAAAATAGTCATCTTTCAGGGCAATGTCTTCGAGTTCCTTTGCCGCATCCAGCAGAGGATCATGAAGTCTTAGTTTTTCAAGAACATTGTCACAGACTTTCTTCATAATTTTGGCTCTGGGATCATAAGTTTTATAAACGCGGTGTCCGAATCCCGCAAGCCTGAAAGGATCGTTTTTATCCTTTGCCCTTTCAACGAGTTGTTTCACGGTCGCCTTTTTATCTGTCACATGGGCAAGCATTTCTATCACAGCCTGATTTGCACCGCCGTGCAGAGGACCCCACAGAGCGGCAATTCCCGCTGAAATTGTGGCGTAAAGATTCACCCTCGCACTGCCGACCACGCGCACCGCACAGGTTGAACAGTTCTGCTCATGATCGGCATGGAGAATCAGAAACACATTCAATGCCCTTACGACATCTTCGTCAATCTGATAGGGTCTTACCGGCGAATCGAACATCATGTTCAGAAAATTTGCACAATATGACAGATCATGCCGGGGATAAACCACTCTGTGACCCCTTGATATTTTGTAGGACATTGCAGCAAGTGTCCTGATTTTCGAAATCAGACGGGTAACTGTGATGTCAATTTCCTCTTCCGTATCCAGATACGGATAAAAGCTTCTCAGCGTGGTTGCCATTGACGACAGAATGCCCATAGGATGAGACGCTCTCGGAAAGCTTTCGAAAAATGTCCGCATGTCCTCATGTACAAGGGAATGGTCATTCAGCAGCACCGAAAAGCGGTTCACCTGCTTATAAGTCGGCAGCACGCCTCTGATAAGCAGATAGACCACTTCCCTGAAACTCGAATGCTCTGCCAGTTCTTCAATGGGAATTCCGCGATACCGCAGGATGCCCCTTTCGCCGTCCATAAAAGTTATGGCACTTTTGCAACTGCCTGTGTTCACAAATCCGGGATCAAGGGTGATATAACCCGTCATTTTCCGCAGATTTGAAATATCTATGGCTTTTTCCCCTTCCGTACCCACGACCACGGGGAGCTGATATGTTTTTCCTTCGATTACGATTTCCACATGCTCACTCATCATACCATCCTTTCTGCTGTTATATTCCGGGGAGTTCCGAATCACCGGACTTTTCAAAAAATTTGAAAGCCGGCCTGATATTCGGATTTCCGGCACTGGCCATCTG
The DNA here is from genome assembly GCA_020718785.1 of Desulfatirhabdium butyrativorans. GTDB lineage: Bacteria > Desulfobacterota > Desulfobacteria > Desulfobacterales > DYRK01 > DYRK01. Next base: position 1,559 of record DYRK01000346.1, read on the forward strand.
ATTTTTACCTTGACTTATTACATGCGATTATATTTAATAATAAGTTTATTGTCAATTTAATATATCGTTGCCGATTTTTCAGAGAGTTCCTAAGTCTGAATCCTTTTGGAATCTGTCGTGAAACGATTTGGAAAATCGTCACAAATTAAATGGTTATAAGATGTTTCAGGATTGCTTGAAATGACAGAAAAAAAAGTTTTTATAAATGATGATAACAAGGCAGATATTATCTGTCCGGATTGCCGAAGCGTAAAAACCCTTGATATTTCTTTGTATAAAGAAAGCAGCACAGCATCCATAATGAAGTTTGAGTGCAGTTGCGGACATACTTCCATGATTCTGGTTGAAAGGCGGAAGTTTTACAGAAAAGGGACCAATATATCCGGAATATATATTTCCGGTGTGGAAGAAGAACAGCCCATGACCGTAAAAGATTTATCGCTTATCGGTCTGAAATTTAAAACAGAAAGCGATATAAAAATTACTGTCGGCGATAAACTTTTTGTGAAATTTCCGCTTGATGATGAAGAAACCGTATTTGTAAGGAAGGAGGCCGTTGTAAAGAGCGTATCCGATGAATTTATCGGGGCTGAATTCTGCACAACAGACCCTGAAAGCCCCAGTGACGAGGCTATCAGATTTTATGTGATTCCCTGAAATGAAAACAAAAACCCGATGCAGATGGGCGGGAACAGACCCGCTTTATATTCGATACCATGATAGGGAATGGGGCGTTCCGGTACATGATGATATGAAATTGTCCGAGTTTCTGATTCTCGAAAGCGCGCAGGCAGGGCTGAGCTGGATAACCATCCTGAAGAAGCGTGAAAATTACAGGAACGCATTCGACAATTTCGATCCCCGGAAAATAGCGGCTTATGATTCGGATAAAATCAAAGCTCTGGTTTCAGATAAGGGAATTATCCGAAATCAGAAGAAAATCGAATCTGCTGTCGAAAATGCAAAAGCTTTTCTGGCGGTTCAGAAAGAATTCGGCAGTTTTGACGCGTATATCTGGCAGTTTACAGAAGGTGTTTCTGTAAAAAACCGGTGGAAAAAACATGAAGAGATTCCTTCAAAAACAGAAATTTCTGTTGCCATGAGCAATGATCTGAAAAAAAGGGGATTCAGATTCGCGGGTCCGACAATCTGCTATGCCTTTATGCAGGCAGTCGGGATGGTCAACGACCATACCGCGGATTGTTTCCGATATGATGAAATCTGAATTTTCAAATCCCAAGAAAACTGAGGATTTTTCTCGTTCCCAAGCCCCTGCTTGGGAACGAGGAAAAGTGTCTGAAACAAAAAAATAACTAAGGATACAGAATGAAAGAGAAAAATATGCCTGCGGATTATACGCGGAAAATCAAAGAAAAGATAATCGGCTGGGGCGCGGACCTTGTCGGCGTGGCAGATACATCGCCCTTAAAAGCCCTTCAAGTTGATCCGCCCGATCTGCTCGATCCCTTTGTCCGGGCGGTTTCGATAGCTGTCCGATTGCCGGCAGCGGTTTTTGAGATGATTTCCGACCGCCCGATTCCGATCTATGTTTCTGTCTATCAGACCGCCAACCGGCTGCTGGATGACATCGCATTCCGAGCCGCGGCAATGCTTCAGAATGACGGATTTTACAGCCTTCCGATTCCTGCATCTCAAGTGCTGGATCGGAAAAATTGGCAGGCAGCAATTACACATAAGGCAGTGGCGCGGACAGCCGGACTCGGCTGGCAGGGAAAAAATCTTCTGCTGATAACGCCCCGCTACGGGTCCGGAGTCCGGCTGGTAACAGTTCTGACCGATGCTCCCCTGACCGCGGATATACCGGTAAAAAATCGCTGCGGAAAATGCACATTATGCCGTGATGCGTGTCCGGTCGGTGCAATAAAAGGCGTCAGCACCGAGGATCATTATAAAGACAGAGACGAAGCCCTGTATTTTTCCCGGTGTGCTGACAAGCTTTCGGAAGAATTCGCAAAACTTCCCGATATCGGCGTACCGGTCTGCGGCATCTGCATCAAAGTCTGTCCTTTTGGGAGAAAAAGAAAAAGCTATGGAAAATTTTAAAGATAAACTGAAATTCGCTTTGATATCGGGTATTCGGAAAGGATGGAGCGGTTTTGTCTGGATGATGAAAATTATGCTTCCCGTTTCTTTTTTTACTATGCTTCTGGATTACAGCGGACTGATAAGCCGGCTGGATTTTCTTCTGTCGCCGGTCATGAGACTGCTGAGTCTGCCGCCCGAAGCCGCGCTGCCGCTTATTGCAGGGATGCTCACCGGAATTTACGGCGGCATTGCCTCGATGGTAATGCTTCCGCTGTCCGCGGATCAGATGACGCTGATTGCTGTTTTTATCCTGATTTCGCATAATCTCATTCAGGAAGGAATAATTCAGGGACAAAGCGGAATGCACCCTTTGAAAGCAACGATCTTTCGCCTCACCGCTTCCGCATTGACAGTGGCGGCAGTCGCACACTTTCTCAATCCTGTTTCAGCGGTTACTGCGGTGAAAAGCATTTCTGCTTCCGGAGCCGTATCATTTTGGGCTGTATCAGAGAAATGGGGTATGGAAACCGCATATCTGAGTTTTAAAATATTCCTGATTATTATGGGGCTGATGACCGTTCTCGGTATTATGAAAAGCTTCAACGGAATTCCGCGTATTGTGAGAGTTCTGAAGCCGGTTTTAAAACTCATGGGATTGGACGAGCGCGTGGGGCTGCTCTGGCTGACCGCGGGAATATTCGGAATTGCCTACGGCGCGGCGGTTATTTTGGAAGAGGCAAAAGAAGGAAATCTCACCGCGGATGAACTGACGCGGCTGCATCTTTCTATCGGCATCAATCATTCTATGGTTGAAGACCCTTCGCTTTTTCTGTCGCTCGGATTAAGCGCATTCTGGCTTTGGATACCGAGGCTTGTCACCGCGATTCTTGCGGTGCATCTGATGATAATCTGGCAGAAAATGAGAAATCGTAAGTCTTTCGGAATAATTCAGGAATCTGTGAAATAACGTGAGTTTGTTTCCCCCTTTTCGCAAAGGTGGTGTGGATGACTACCATTGAACTTGGTCGCCAGTCTGAGGGTGTTTAAAAAGTAGCAGCCGGCCGTTTTTTGTCCCGGAGGGACTTCTGAAAATAGCCCGGCAATTTATTGCCGGGCAAAGGTTTCCGAGGGACTGATCCTTTTTTTCAGTCATCCCGGCAATAAATTGCCGGGCTATTTTCAGTCGGTCCCTGCGGGACCGAATATACTTTTCAAACACCCTTTTCATTACCGACCAATCTTTCAAGTCAGTTTATAGAGTTGCTCCTGAATCTGCCCTGGCATAAGTCATAACTAAATCGAAATCCCCGGAATGGATATTTTTGCCGAAAAATAAACACTGATAACATATACAAGTATAATGAGCAGGGCAAACAAAGAGATACGGTAATTGCCTTGTTTGAATTGATACAGATTGTCAATAAAGATATTTCCTGCAATGACAAAAAGAACAGCAGCCAGAAAAATGCCGAAACATGAGACATTCGGGCTTGCAATCTTTGCCGGCCCAAGAATGAAATCAGACAATTTTCCCAAGACTATAAGCCATATCAGCACACCGAGCGGCGTGCCGTATATAAAACCTGCTGTTATGCCCAGTGAACGCATAAAACCGATCTTATCAGGTCCGCCGCCGCCCATGACAGCAATAAAAAAAGTCAGCAGCACCGTCAGGGGAGATAATATAATATTCAGAATGAGAAATCCTTTAACAAGTTCTGGGACAGCAACCATATATGTGAATAAATCTTTGATCATTTAAAAGTCTCTTTTGTCCTTTCCTTTCCTCGGCATTAAAGCCTCTTTTATCCCTGCAAATAAAATAACAGACTACACTTTATAGAAGTTGCTCCTGAAACTGCCCTGATTTCTGCTTTGCCGATTTCAGCACTTCAAGACCCGAGGGCATATCAAGGCGTTTATTTTCTTCGATCATTTCTCTGATCGTAACAATCTGAATCCGGTTATATGACCTCCCCATAAGTTTATGCTCATAACATCCGGCTTCCATTGCCTCATCACGCATCGGCTTTGTCGGTTCTTCCAGAGTCAGAAAAACCCCGATCTGCGCTTTTTCACTGTTCATATCGGTAATGAAAGTTGCAATATCCGAGCGGTTGTTTTTGCCGGACTTGACCTGAAAAACAACCTTTTCAGTTTCAATCTGAGATGAAAGGAAATAGGCGATGCCGTCAAGCCCTTTGTCCGCACCCTTCTTTTCGTTGATAACCGCACGGTTATCGGAATAGGTCAGAACCGCCCATTTCTCAAACTCTTTACGCAGCCGGTCATCTTTCTTGGTTGCCGGAGCTCGGGCAGAATCCATATCTTTCGGAATACCGTCAAGGATAATGCTGTCTGAAATCTTTTTGCCGAATGTATCCTCAAGCCTTCTGATTATAAGGCTTATACTCTGATACGTGATGTCAATTCCTATCCATTTGCGTTTCAACCGATGTGCCACAGCAACCGTTGTTCCGCACCCGCAGCAGGCATCAAGAACCGTGTCGCCTTCATTGCTGCTGGCTTGAATTATGCGTTCAAGAAGAGCTTCGGGTTTTTGGGTGGGATAACCGAGGCGCTCTTTTGCAGCCTTATTGATAATCCCAATCGTCCACCAATCGCGTGGCAAAACTCCTGCTTTGAGATATTGGCGATAAGTCAGATGAGGATATTTTTTTTGGGAGTCCTGCACAAGCAGTGATGAATTTTATTCAGTTTCTGACTGAAATTTA
>DYRK01000347.1 GCA_020718785.1 Desulfatirhabdium butyrativorans
TGATTCAAATAGGCTTGGGAAAGGCGCAGGCTGTCAGCGTAAAGATTCAAACCCTCATTTATATCGCTGATAAATTGCAGATACAATGCCTGATACAGCATCGGCGATGAATCTTTATAGACTTTTGAAATATTATCCAACTGCCTGCGAATATCTTTTGATGTTTCTTCATCCAGAACGCTGAAAGCATATTTTTCCGACTCTTTATTGTCCTCATATTTCACAAACCACTCGTATTTTTTACCTGCCTGAAGTTTTGCATTCACAATTTTCAATTCTCCTGCCTGCATGTCTTCTTCAATGGATGGCTTGCTTTTGTCCAAAGAAGCAATCACAAGCCGGACTTTCTCGCAGGAAGGAACACGGGAGGAATACCATCTGAAAAGAATTGCTTCTCCGGCAAGCAGAGTGCTGCCTTTTTCCGGCAAAGGCGAGAGACAAAGAGGGGCGAGGGGAAAACACTTGGGTCGGTCTTCATCACAACCTTTGGAAAGGAGTTCGATTTCTTCTTTATTTCCACGAGTCGTAAGGGTGATTTCCTCAGGCAGCCGAACTATTGTTTTATCGTTGATTTCCAATTTGTTAAATCCGGTTTTGATATAAAAAAGCAGGACACATTTTTCTTTATGGGGCAGGATTTCATCGCCGACATTGACCGGCATATCCCAATGAACTTTTACTTTTTTGCCTTCCCGGAAAAGGCTGAAGCACTCTGAAGCTTTAGTTTCACTCCCTACTGTCGGTGATGCTTCAATATTTCCCACATGAAGCGGCGGTCCCGCACATACCGGAGAAAGCGTGTTCACAAGTGAAAGAAGCAGAATTCCGACAAGTGCGATACGACATTGTTTTGCGTTCATTGTTCATACTCCTTTTTTTGAGAAAAATATTTACTGAAAAACTCTGCGATGTCTGACAAAAGCCTGCCGAATTCAACGCCCAGCACCGGAAGCCAAAAATCTATGAATATACAAGAATTGCTGAAAAGCCAGAAGCTGAAGGAACTAAAACTAATATAAAATCCCAAAGCCAGAATCGGCGCAGAAACTGTTGAAGGCAGATACACGCAGACTAATGAGGAAATCAGAATCACGAGCAGTTCGATAAGAATCCGTATAATCAATTTGGCTTCATGGATTTGCAGACCTTCAAGAATCAGATTGATGCCGTTGACTATCAGATAAAAGCCGGGCATTTCACCGAGCGGCGTGGCGTGAAAATCGCCGGTTTCTTTAGCTTCGGAACCGATGACAACAATTTTTCCTTTGTAAATTTTGTCTCTGTCAAGAAGCCCGCCGGGGGATAAGTATAAATCCGGATAAGCTATCAGAGGGTCGGATACATTTCCGCAAAGCCCGGTTGCCACATCCCGTGAGGCAAGGCGGAACAAATATCTTGCCTCAAGATGTTCTGCATTGGGATCATCTTGGGAGTAGAGAATCACCTTGCGTTCAGGAAAAAAGATATGAATTTTCTCTTTTCCCTGAAGGATTTCCTCTGTTTTTTCCGTGAAAATCTTGTCTCCGGCTTCAATTCCGTAGTGAAAATAAACCGCCGCCAATATCTGAACAGAGAAATAGACCTGCTTGTCTTTTTTCTCATAAAAACGAAGATGCCGCGCCTGATAATCTGACGTGTCTCTGAACGCCGTAACAATGCCTGTTTTGATTACATCTTGGTAATCGGAAATCAGTTTTTCAAGCTTCTGCCCGTATTCTCCCTGAATTTTTTCTGCATGAGGCACCACTATCACGCTTTGATTGCTTCTGGCAGTCATTGCGGCTTGTTTCAGGTAGTCAAGAAAAACTCGATTTTCGTCTGCGGGGCTGTCTTTTTCATAACGCACCGGAACAGGCGTATTTATGTCAATATCTATCACAAGCACTTTTGCGCCCAATTCCATAGACCTGAAAATGCTCTTTCCCAACTCATCTCTCGGCGTCCAGAATCCGTTGCTGTTTTTAAAAGACAGGATTCGGATATGCTCGGAAATCGGCGGCTTTCCCTGTGATTCGCTTTTCAGAACCGCCTGTCTGAAATCCTCTTTTACAAGGGAATCATAGACCGCGTTCAGGAGGCTGTAGCCGGATTTGAAGCTATAGGCATTCCACAGAAAGCAAGAGACGACAGTGCCGAGAATCAGGTTGACAATAAATTTCCATCTCCACGGAGTTCTGCGACACCATGATAAAATTTTACCGAATATATACATTAAAAATAACTCTTTTCAGGCGATCAATGGCATTAGCTATTCAGGGCTGCCAAATCAGCGACAATTTCCCGAAGCGATTTCAATATCCGAAATATATCGAAAATATCATCACGGGCAGCCACATAGGGATCGCTGATGCAGTATTCCCTGCCCTGCAAGGTCATAAAAGACCATAAACTTCCTCTGACGTAAGCCCCGTAAATCGGATGCCGGTGTTCATTCAGTTCTTGGGCTGTCAGCATTGCCGCCAATGCCTGAGCCGCTGGATCTCCCTCCGGGTCTCTCTCTTTTTTGTATTCCTGAAAGCAGAAATAGGGCTTTTCCGGTTCACGGAATCCCGAAGCAATCATTCCGTCAGGTCTTCCGCCGATTTCGATGCCGTCAACTGTCCCTTTGAAATCTCTTTGGGCAAAAAAATTGAATTTTTCCGAGGTGTAGTCAACCAGCACCATCAGGGGACCGATAAAATTATATCCGAGTTCGGTTTCGTTCCAGTCATGGACATTCAGACGGAGCTTTCTTCTGAGCATGAGGAGATGCTGCCGCTCGAAATCGGAAATGTCCGCAGGTCTCTCGGACCAGTCTTTCAATGCCGGATGTTCCGCCACTTCGTGCAGACCGAATGTCTTATCCAGCATTGCCAAAGTGCATTCTTTAAACGTAATCATTTCTCATTTCTCACTTCCAATTCCGAACACCACCATCGGCGACCAGAAATAAGGATGCCGATAAATTTTGCCGTGTTTGCCCTGAATCATGTCCAATTTGATTTGTCTCAGAGATTCTCCGAGAGACATTTTTTTATTTTCACGGTTTTCAAAAAAGCCTGAACTCAGAATGCTCGAAGATTTGTCCGCCACGGGCCAAAGCGTCACTGATACCGCAGGCGTTCCGGCATACATAAAGGCGCGGGTTAATCCTCTCACGCCTTCGCCTCTGATATGATCGCCTCTGCCGGTATCACAGGCAGACAGCACCACGAGATCAGCGTTGAATTTCAAGCCGAAGGTTTCCGCCATGGTGAGAAAACCGTCCCGGTCTTTGTCTGTAGGATCGGGAACAGAAAGCGCAAGTGCAGGCTGATTCACGAGGCTGGTTTTTTTCTCATTCGGCAGCAGACCGTGACAGGAAAAGACCACGTAACGGTAGTCATCCAATTTCTTTTCCTGATAGAATTTGAAGACATTGCTTTCCGATGCTTTTTCCTGAAGTTGAAACGCGGCTTCGGGCGCATTCAGGAGTTTTCCGATGCCTCTGACTTCCTTCTCGGTTTCCGGCAGTTCGCACAATTTCTCACCCATGAGATCAAGATAACTCCGAACTCTCATTTGATCAAGAGAAATATCTGCCGTATCGCCGCCTTTTGTGAGGCTGAAACACTTATTTTCCTTTGCGCCGTATTTGGGATGAGCAAAGGCAAGCAGGGGATTTGCAGGCTTTTCTTTTCTCCGACTTTGGGCGTCCCGCAGAATTTTGAGCAGCGAAGCCGAGGAAAGATATGCCACCGCATGGTCTTCAAGCAGATACCGCTCCCCTGATCCCAATGCTTCAAAGGGAAGTCCGTAAAGCGAAGCGGTCGGAACGACATACAGCAGCTTTGCGCCGGAAATAAGGGGGCGGGCTTTTTCCGGTATGAGCAGATCGTAAAGCTCCTGTCCTATCTTCCTGATTTCCTTGAGAGAGGTTTCAACTTCTGCTTCAAAATTTTTCTGAGATATGATTTCTTTGGCTTTCTGATTCATGGCTCTCAGAATGACTTCCGGTTCTTTGCGGAATTTATTCACTTTTTCTTCAAGGGCTTTTTCGCCGATGCCAAGGGGGAAAAAGCCGAACCGGTCTTTGCCTACAATCCAGAGGCAGGTGCTTTCTTCCATGACATTGTAAACGAGCAGGGCTTCGCCGTCCTGAAGCACGGTGTTTTGAAGGTCTTCGAGTTTCACAGGCTTGGGATATTTCAGCGCATAATAATCCGGATAATCTTTTCTGATGCTTTCCTGCAATGCGATCTGTTCCTTTGAGATATTCTCAATCTCTGTCTCCAATTCCTGAATGAGTTTTTTATCCTGCTGCTCAAAAGATTTGGAGCGTGCATCTGTAAGGCGGGAACGGGTTTTATCAAGCCGGTTTACGAGTTCGCTTTCTTTATCTCGCATTTCATCCGGAAAACCCTCGAAATTTCTTGATCCGGATTCGCCCATCTGTTCAAGGAAAACCCTGCCCTGTTTGCGCTCGAAGATTTCAAAGCTTCTTTTGTCATAGCCTTTTGTCGGGTCTTTTTCATGAAGCTTTTTCAGGAGCGTGATGAATTCGTCATAGACACCGATTTTGTCCTGCATGAAAGAGGTTCTGATTTCTTTTTCCGAAATGCCTTCCCGCACTTTTTCAATCATGTCCAATGATTGCTCATAATTCTTAACTGCCTCATCATATTTCTCTAATTTGCCCTGTGCTTGAGCAAGCCCTCGTTGCGCTACCCACAAAGCATCCGGTGCGCCGATGTCGGAGAATATTTTCATGCTTTGGGAAAAAAAAATTTCTGCCTTCTCATACTGTCCGAGATCAGAATACACCAAGCCGATATTGGTGAGGTCCGCCCCCTCGCTCCGTCTGTGTCTATTATTCTTATGAATTGACAGAGCTTGCTTGTGGTGACTCAGTGCCTTGTCATACTGTCCCAGACACTTATACGCCAAACCGATATTGCCGATGAGATCATCATCGCCACTTATATTGCTGATTTTCTTATTAAATGCCATAGCTATCTCGTAACACCCCAGAGCGTCGCCACACTGACCCCGATATAGAAACACATTTCCGATGTGCATAAAGACGCGAGTGTCTTTGCTATGAATTGTCAAACTCTGTTTATAATAGCTCAACGCCTTGTCATACTGTCCAATATCTTGATACACCATGCCGATGTTGAGAATAGCGTCTAAAATTGCTTTCTTATTTTCCGCTTTTTTTGCAAACTCCAGCGCCTTTGTCCAATGGGCAATGGCTTCTTCATATCGGGCAGCAGAATAGGCTTTTTCGGCATAGCCAGTTTCTTGTAGATAGTCTATTTCCAGATAGTCTATTTCTGCACTATTCAGAACATCTGCGTCCGCTTTTTGCATTACATGCATTACATGTAGCTCCCTTGCCAGCATGTTACCAATTGCCTCTGCGGTTTTGCCATATTCATCTTTCCTCTGGCCTACTTTCTGTAATACCTCCTGCACCATCTTTGTGGCTTCCGGGTTTTGCATTACAAGCTGCTTGATTCTCTCTAAATCTCTCTTGTGAAAAGCATCCACAAATTGCTTGATAAGTTCTGGGGGTGTGATTTCAGTTTTTATATCCTTTATGTCAGTTATGTGAATACCGATTTGCCCTCCCTGCAAGACAACAGTTTTCGTAACACCGGCTCGGATGAATTGCAATTCAACCTCTTTTTTTGAACTATTAGATTTTACTGTATTAATAAGTTGTTCAGCACTGTTTATTTGCTGTCCTGCATAGGAAATGACAATATCCCCTCGCCGTAACCCCTTTTTCTCTCCTTGTCCGTCTTTCACCACTTTAACTATCAGAATGCCTTTTGCGCCGTTAAACAGTTCAGGCTTGCTTTCACGCAATTGAATCGCCTGTTTAATCAGTTCCGAATCATCCGTTTCCTGCGGAGAAAGTTCCGCTATTCCGCCCGCCGCCCAAAACCACGCCGCCGCCATTGCCAGCATGATGATAACAAGCTGTTTTTTCATGGTGTTTGTCCCTCATTGTGGGTGTTGATTGTCTGCCCATTGTCTGAACCCTGATTCAAGGATTACAGGATTAAAGGATTTCTGTCAGGCATCTTTACTTTCTGAATTTTAACGGAGAGTTCGGTACAGGCTGAACAGAAATCAGGAAAATCCTTTAATCCTTATAATCAGGGTTCGGACAGCGTACACAGTCTGAACCCTGATTCAAGGATTACAGGATTAAAGGATTTGTGTCAAGCCTTTTGACTTTTTGAATTTTAACGGAGAGTTCGGTACAGGCTGAACAGAAATCAGGAAAATCCTTTAATCCTTATAATCAGGGTTCGGACAGCGTTCAAATGTCTGAACCCTGATTCACTTGATTAAAGGATTTG
>DYRK01000348.1 GCA_020718785.1 Desulfatirhabdium butyrativorans
TGCTTGGGCAGATCCATTTTGCCGTGACTTGTAACCGCGGTGATTTCCGGAAATTTCTCCCCGATTAAGGGAATTCTGTTTTCTGACATGATGTTTTCTCCTTTTTTAAATTACGGTTCTGTTAGTAAAAACAAGCGGTTCGTTCAACATTTCTTTATCCTGCCCCTGTCAGTCCTCTGTCGGCAGACCCGCATTGCGCCAGGCTTTGATGCCGCCTGCCAGACTGTGGACATGCCTGAATCCCTGATTCTGAAGATAACTGGCAGCAATATTTCCCCGGTATCCGATGCCGCAGTAAACGATCACTTCTTCGTCTTCGGGAATATCCGGAGGGGTTTTCAGCAATTCTGTCAGCGGAAAATGTGCGGAACCCTTGATAAAACCCGCGTCTCTCTCCGCGGCGGTACGCACATCGAAAAAGTGTTTATACCTCTTTGCTTCCACTTTCTCCGAGAGTTTTTCCGCAGAAATCTGCCACAAATGCGCGATAGGGTATCCCTCTTCCTGCCAGTTTCTGATACCGCCGTAGAGAAATCCCCATATCTTGTCGTAACCGATACGGTGGAGTTGGGTACACATTTCCGAGTAGGACTGTTCGTTGTCCACCACCAGAATCAGATCGGCATCCGGATCAATGACCATGCCGATCCAGTTGGCGGTCTGCTGGGTCAGTCCGATATTGATGCTCCCGGGAATATGAACCCCGCCGAAAGCTGCCGTATCGCGAGTATCCAGAATCACCGCGCCCTGCTCCATGCGCTGTTTTACCTGAAGCGGCGACATATCGCTGATGACCGGACAGCGATCCAGCAGCGGCGCGCCCCGCTTGTTGCTTTCGATGATATGGGTGAAACTCTTTGGCCGTTCGGGAAAACTCACCTTGAGACGTTTGCAGAAGTCATTTTCGGAAAGTTGCAGAATCGGGTTGTTCATTTTTTCAAAACCGACGGTGGAACTCGGCTTTGAACTCATTCCTTTTCCGCACAGGGATCCCTCGCCGTGAGCCGGAAAAACCTCAAGACTGTCAGGCATTCTGCCCAGTTTGTTGTAAAGGGAATTGTAAAGATTGTTCACCTGCTCGTCAATCAGTTCTGCTCCGGCAAGGTCCGGACGCCCGATATCGCCGACAAACAGGCAGTCGCCGGTGAGAACCATCCAGGGGCGGCTGCTCCGCATCGTATCTGTCACCAGAATGGACATGGCGTGCGGGGTATGCCCCGGTGTTTTCACAAATTCGAATCTGACGCTTCCCAGAGTGATTATGTCTCCTTCTCTGACCGGTTTGAAATCATAAGCCGCAGGACTTCCCTCGTAAAGATAAATATCCGCGCCGGTTCTGGATTTCAGTTCCATGTTGCCGCTCACATGGTCTGCGTGGATATGGGTTTCAAAAATATGGGTGATCTTCATGCCGTTTTTTCGGGCAAGATCAATATAATCTTTCACATCCCGTTTGGGGTCCACCACACAGGCTGCCTGTGCGCCGGGACACCCGATCAGGTAGGAAAGACATCCCATTCCCTCTACCGCGATCTGTTTGAAATACATAGTACCTCCCTCAATCATACTCAGCAATCCGGAAATTTTATCTTGTTCCCAAGCCCCGGCTTGGGAACAGGATATTTAATTTTCCATACCCGCGGTTTCATTTCCCAGCGGCAGTTTCTTGAAGCGCCCGCCGTAAATGATCGGGTCTCCTTTGTAACCCAGCGCCTCAAAGTTCAGATAATCGCTCTGCCCCACAAGGTGGGAGACATCCCGCCCCTGCGAAGCCATGAACTCGAAATCTGTTCCTTTTTCCGCGAGTTTCTTAAAGTTGACATTCCGGTTGTCCTGATGACAGCGGTTGCAGGTTTTCTCGCCTTTGAGCGCGGAATGACACTGAACGCACCCCAGGGCGTTTTTTGCCGGAATGGTTTCATGGGTCAGACCCCAGTACATGACCGTCTCGACCCATTCGTATTTCCCGCTGTAATCAAGACCCGCAGCCTTCATGCCTTTTTCAAACGCGGAGTCCCAGTCCAGCGTTTTCCAGTATCCTTCGGGACCGTACAGATGGGGGACAATCAGTATATGATTTCCGGCATCGGCCATCTGCTTTCCGCGCATGGATTTGAAAGGATAGATCCGGGATTCGGGGTCCGCAATGCCGCCGTTCGGAAAGGTCAGCCGGACAGTCTCTTCGGGATTGATCTTATCGCCGATCAGATGACGGCTGACTTTGCCGTTGTACCAGAGATATTCCGGTTTCGCGCTCTCCTTCCACTGAAATTCGCCCTTCTGCCATGAATAATCGGGCATTCCGTATTTGTCTTTCTGCACTTTCCGCTTCTTGTCCCCTGCCTTGGACCAGTCCCACCATGATTTGCTAGGCTTGCACTTGGCATAAACCGGGCTGTGGCAGGTCTGACAATGAAGATGTTCCGTATGACGGTTGAGATGATGATTCAGCAGGTTATGATCTTCATGCCCTTCTCCTGTATGAAACTTATGAGGACTGTCTGTATGACAATCCTGACAGGACCGGCTGCCTTCCGCGACCGGCAGCGAGAGGGAACGCCCGGAAATCTTGTGATTCCGTGTTTTATGGCATTCATGGCACTGAAAATCCATTCCGCCCATGTGAACATCGCAGTTCCGGGACGGATAATAAAGAATGCCGTTCATATCTCCGTGTTTGACCGCATCGCCGCCTCCGCCCTGAAAATGACAGTCCCCGCAGGTCTTCCGGCTGGGCTTGCCCACGCTCTGCGCGATTTTCTTCAAATCCAACTGAGGATAGGGCATCCCCGCTTCCGTAGGCACTTTGGCGTAAGTCAGGGTGGTGTCATGGCAGATCAGACAGTCCATCCGGGTTTTGTCGCTGAAATCGAAATTCGCATCCTTCCATCCGTATCCCGCATGGCAACTGGTGCAGCGGGGCCAGTTGGATGTCAGCGCCACGCAGAAATTGTTGATGGTGTTGGTTGCCTTGCCCATGTCAACCCGTTTTTCAGCACCGACAGTATAAGGCGAAGGACCGCGCCAGAGCCAGTGTGCGGAGGTCAGCATATCGTTTGCCGTATGGTCATGACACCTGAGACATTCCTTTGTTACCATAAGGGGATCGGGATGGTCCGGGAGTTTGACCAGCACAGAGTGATCCGGCGGATTCTTGGCATGACATCCGGTGCAGTCCGTGGGGCCTTTATTCTCTTTCTGATGGCATCCCATGCACTGCTGATGATAGGCTGCCTTGAGCCCCGGGCGTTCCGGAAATTCCGGGTCAAAGGGTTTCTGATGACAGGCAGAACACTCGGTTGTTTCCGAAGCATCCGGCTGATCCGGTTTGTAATGATGGCATTTTGTGCAGTCTTTGACAACAGCCGCATGTTTCAGGTGCATAAACCGCACCGGACCGTAAATATCCCCGATTTTAAGTCCCGGGAAACTGCTTCCGGCTGATTCCTGAGACAGAAAATCAAAGGGCGGAGATTTCAGAATCGGGCTGTCTATTATCATATAGCGATAGGGAACATCTGCCAGAGTCGGCATTTTTTCGCCCAGACGCATCTTCCGTTCAGCCGGAGACTCTTTCAAAACGGTTTTGACAAATTCCGGAACCTGACGCGCTCTTTCCATAGCGGCTTCCTGATCCACAGCTTTCCAGGGACTGCCGTCTTCAAATACTTTTTTCGGAGGCGGAGGCGGCGCTTCGGCAACTTTTGCAGGATCGGGAGCCGAAGCCAGTGCAGCCAACAGGATGAATGCCGACAGCATCAGCAGAATAAAAGTTTTTTTCATGGCTTCACCTCCCGGGGACGCGCGCTGAGTACCGGCAGAAAGGTGACAGCGACTCTGTAGAAGAAAATAATTCCTGAAATCAGCCCGGCTGTGACGGCAATTTCGCCGATGGACGGGAAATAGCTCTGCGTTGCATGGGGCGGGCTGTAACTGACGAGAAAGACATTGATCCGGTTCAGTGCGACGCCTAAGACGATCATGGCGCATGAGATGAACAGCCATCGCCGGGAACGGCGGACGCCGGGAAACAGCAGCATCACCCAGGGAACGATCACGCCGGCAATCATCTCTGTCAGAAATGCCCGGCTTTGAACCGAACCGTCAAAAAGATATGAATATGTTCCTCTGACAGCCATATCCGTAATTTTAACAGCCATATACAATCCCAAAAGGAAAACAGTGACCCGGGTGAGCGGGTTTAAAATCTGCATTTCATCCTCGAGATTAAGGGATGTTGTGGCAATAGCGGTTTCAAAAACAACCATCGGATAGCCTACGGCTATGGCAGACAGCAGAAAAAGCAGGGGCAAAATAGGGGTGTACCAGAGGGGATGAACCTTGGTGGGCGCAATCAGCATAAGGGATCCCAGCCCGGATTGGTGCATACAGGACAGCACAACGCCGGCAATAATAAACACCCACATCACCTTGTCCAGCACGCGGTTCAGGGTTCCCAGAATTTTGATTTTTTCGCCGAACCGTTCTGCTGCTGCCGGGATAAATTCGATATAAAGCACATGAAGATAAATCACCACGCACATAGCCACTTCAAAGAGAACGGAATTGGGCTGCCAGAACACGAGCGGTTTCCAGATTGCCCATGAGCGCCCGATGTCAACGAACAGTCCCACGGAGACAAAGGTGTATCCGAGCATGGCGGTAAGCAGCGCGGGGCGGGTAACTGCCTCGTAATGATGTCGTCCGAAAATATGCGCGAGTGCCGCGGTGGTAAATCCTCCGGCTGCCAATGCAACGCCTGTGGCAACATCAATGCCGATCCACAGTCCCCAGGGGTGGCTCTGTTTCAGGTTGGTGACTGCTGCCAGCCCGCCGGCAAATCGGGCTGCAATGAAAATCGCCGCGATGCCCATCAGCGCGGTCAATACCAAAACGCCGGGTGTCCAGAAAGGTGCGGCAATCGGCGCGGGTCTTGCGTGTTCGCTCATTGTCATACCTCCTTTTCCGTTTGAATCTGAGACGGTTTTCCGCTCATCTGCTGCGGGTTGAAAAAGCGCATGGCACCGGCAAGAATGCCGAACAGAGTAATCGGTGCCCACATATAGGCAAAAATACTGTGCTGAATGGTCTCGGTAAGATGCGGGATTTCCTTTTCCGGCAGAGGATACAGCCCGAGTTTTTCAAACGGAACTTTTGAAATATACAGCCATGATGTGCCGCCGACCTCGTGTTCTCCGTAAACCTTCTGCACATACTCCAGAGGAGCCTCGCTTATTCTCTGATGAGCAATCTTCAGCAATTCGCTCCGTGTGCCGAAGGTGAGGGCTTCCACGGGGCATATAGCCGCGCATCCGGGCAATCCTCCCTGTTTTGAAATGTTTTCAAAACAAAAGGTGCATTTGCGGACTCTGGGCGTCAGGGGATCACTGAACTCATAAGCCGGGATTTGAAAGGGGCAGGCTATCATACAGTAGCGGCATCCGATACACCGGGAAGGGTTATATGTTACTGCTCCGTTTTCCTGTTTTTTCAACGCGCCGGTGATACATGCCGACGCGCAGGCAGGATGCAGGCAGTGCATACACTGAACTTTGATATATGCGGGAACCGGCTGACCGCGTTCATCCGCCCTGCTTGAAAAATAACGGTTCACCACGGTAAATGCAGCCTCATCCGGTCTCCGGTTTCTGTCGAAAACCGTCATATCCTCAAAAGAGGTTTGAGCCGGGGGCAGGGCATTCACTTTGCTGCATGCCATTTCACACTTCCGGCATCCGATACAGCGCCCCACGTCCGCCAGACATCCGTAATCATCATCCGAAGTGTTTTCAGCCGCAGCCGCTCGGGATCCGATTGCCGAAAGCCCCCCTGCCGCTCCCATTATCTTGAATAAACTCCTCCGGGTTATTTGCATATTTCAGACCTCCTTGGTTAAAAAATAAGACAGGCAGAGCGCAGATCAGGCAGCTTTAAAGAACATATCGCCGCGCTCTGCCCGCCCTGCGAACAGGTTTGCGAACAGTTTGTCATGCCGGGCTTCACAAGGCTTTCATAATTATAGGAACAATATCCGACCATCCCAGGGGCATAAAATGAAGCCCCTGAACCATCGGCTTGATTTCCCGAATCAGTTTAAGTGTAATTTCAACTGCTTTTTTCTTGCGGTCTTCTTTGGACACACTGCCCATTTCTTTGATAATCCAGTCCGGAACATTGACCCCGGAGACATTTTCATTCATAAACTTTCCCATCTGCGGGGATTTGACAATCACAATACCGTACTGAATCGGAACGCCGAATTTCTCGGTTTTCTTTGTCATCCGTTCAAAAACAGCGGGATCATAAACTGCCTGAGTCT
>DYRK01001065.1 GCA_020718785.1 Desulfatirhabdium butyrativorans
CCGGGGCTTGGGAACGAGAAAAATCAGGCAGTTTTATGTCGAACTCACGTTAAAGCGGGTTTCAGACCCGCTTTGCATAAAAGGAGATTCCCGCTGTTTCCGCAGATAATGTTCAAGGCCGTTTTTCAAAATGAGAATTGCTGTTTCCTAACTTGAGCAGGACTTCGGGAAATTCCGTTTTTTCACCCGTCGGATGAAAACCGTAAAACGGAAAAATCTTTGATAAGAATCGCCCGATTCGGGCATTTTGAAAATGAGAATTGCTGCGATATCCTTGACACATTGGAAATTTCAATTTATTTTAGCTTTATACGATTTGCATCAAAGCCGACAAAAAGGCTTTTAACCGTTGCGTAACTTACAGGACTATCCGAACATGTCAGAAACAGATTATTACAAGATACTGGGAGTTGCCAAAGAGGCTTCTGAGGATGAAATCAAAAAAGCCTATCGGAAACTTGCCATGAAATATCATCCTGACCATGCGGAAGGGGATGAAGAAAAATTCAAACAGATCAGCGAGGCTTACGCGGTTCTGGGTGACAAAGAAAAACGCAAACAGTATGACACCTTCGGCTCCGCGGGATTTCATCAGAAGTATTCACAGGAAGATATTTTCAGCGGATTTGATTTTTCTTCTATTTTCAATGATCTGGGAATCGGAAACAGCTTTTTCAACTTCGGCGGAAAAGGCGGAGGCGCTCGGTTTTCGTTCGGCTCGGGCGGCGGAAGCCCTTTCGGTTCTCAAGGCAGGCAGCAGCAGAGCCGGACCAAAGGTTCTGATCTGGTTTATGAATTGCCGCTGACATTGGAGGAAATTATCACGGGCGTCAGCAAGACCGTCAGTTTCCAGCACAAAGGGCAGACCGAGAATCTGACGGTAAAAATTCCCAAAGGCATGATTACCGGGAAAAAACTGCGGATTCCCGGAAAAGGCGAACCTGACCCTTACGGAGGTACCCCGGGCGATCTTTTTATCAAATCCAAGGTTCTGGATGATCCGGTTTACAGCAGGGATGAAAATGATCTTAATATCAGCCGTGAAATCAGGCTGACCGAAGCGGTTCTCGGAACAAGCCTTGTCATCCCGGTCATCGGCGGCAGTGAACTGAATCTGAAAATTCCTCCCGGCACCAGACACAAAACAAAAATGCGGTTTGCAGGTTACGGAATTCCGTACATGCAGGGAGAGGGAAAAGGGGACCTTTATGTCTTGATCCTCGTCAGGATGCCGTCGGCGATTACGGATGAGCAGAAAAATCTGTTCGAGAAACTGGCGAAAACCGGATTATAAAAAAGCAAAGGGATTGACAAGAAGATGAATTTTATGTACGCTG
>DYRK01001066.1 GCA_020718785.1 Desulfatirhabdium butyrativorans
AGACGTTGCCCCCCCGTCTCAGGTGGCATTCGGCTCTGGGGCTTGCTCATATCGGAACTGCTCAGGCAATCGAAAAACTGATCCGGTTCGGCAAGAAAGTAGTCAGCAGACCGGCAATCGAAAAACTGATCCGCTTCGGCAAGAAAGTCGTCAGCAGACTGCACCGGGGAGTAGAGCCGTCCGAACATCGCTTTGAAAACGATATCAGTGTATTTTTGGCAGAAAAAGTCGCGTACTGTCTCGGACTTGCAGCCGGAAAACTGTCTGTTCACGCAAAAAAAAAGGAAATGCTGAATCTGCTGGAAGATATTGCCGCATACACCGGCGAAGATGAGGACGAGAATAATCCGGTATCTTGGGCAATCCGTGAAGTAAAGAAACTTCCTGATCCTCTGCCTCCGGAAGGTATTGCGGCAAAGATTTTCCAATGGCTGTCCTTTGCTTTCAGCCCTAAATTTATTCCTGTGATGGCTGCGGCATGTCTTATTCTTTTTTTTGTCTTTAAAGGCTCTGTTACAGACAATATACCGATCACTGTCCGCATCATCGGAAATGCCGAAATGCCGAAACGGATGAAAGGCTCGACGGAACAGATCGGACCTTTTGAACTGAAACCGGGCGAATCGCTGAAATCAGGGGACGCTTTCAGGGTAAACGTCAGTGTAGTCAAAGACGCATATATTTATGTGCTGCTGCATGACAGTTCGGGAGAGACGGTCAAACTCTTCGGTCATGAAGTCAAAGCCGGACAGTCGCTGGCGCTTCCGGATGAAAGCAGCGGATTCCGATTGGATGACAACAGGGGAACAGAGACCGTTTTTGTATTGGCTTCGGAAAAGCCGATTGAAGATTTCGACAAGAAGCTCGAACAGTTGAAAAAAGCCGGGATCAGCGAACTCAAAACCATATTTCCCGATGTTTCGGTTGAGTCATTCGAATTCAAACATGAGTAGAAATCCGGAGTGCAAAAATAGAGCGCAGCGATTTTTTGCATATATTTCAACGAGTATAAATCCGGAGTGCAAAAATAGAGCGCAGCGATTTTTTGCATATATTTCAACGAGTATAAATCCGGAGTGCAAAAATAGAGCGCAGCGATTTTTTGCATATATTTCAAAAATTCGGCAGGTGCAAAAAACCGCTCCGTTGCACTCCGCTCTATTTTTGCACTCCGGAAACAAGTTGGAGTGCAAAAATAGAGCGCAGCGATTTTTTGCATATATTTCAAAAATTCGGCAGGTGCAAAAAACCGCTCCGTTGCACTCCGCTCTATTTTTGCAATCCGGAAACAAGTTGGAGTGCAAAAATAGAGCGCAGCGATTTTTTGCATATATTT
>DYRK01000349.1 GCA_020718785.1 Desulfatirhabdium butyrativorans
AGCCGGGGCTTCCCCGGCAAGTGCGTTCCCAAGCAGGGGCTTGGGAACGAGAAAAAAAATTTTCGCCTCTGACCCCGAACCTCGAACCTTTATCCGAAAAATGAATAGGAGTGATGAGTCTGTTTTCCGGCTTCGATAATACGCCGCAGCAGACGGCTTGAGCGGTACAGAGAATTGCTCGAGGCAACTTCCTGAAGACGCTCAAGGCGTTTGCCGAACCCTGTGCCGTAGCCCTCTATCAGCGGCAGCAGAAACTGTGCCACCGCGAAATCTATTGCCTGATCTTCCATGAGAATCTCACGGGCAACTGTGCAGTAGCGTTTGATAGAGTAATATTTCCGGGGGCTGATAATCACAGACGGAGAGCCTTCGAAATCTGCTGCCTCTGTACGCAGAATTTCAATGATTTCTTTGATAATATCGGTTTCTTTGCCTGCAAAATCATCTTCTTCGGACACGGAAAAGAATTCCTGCATTTTGTCGAACGGCAAAGCCTCATCCGGCTTCACTCTGTTGCTGTTTATGGGATTGGAATATTCGTAACTGGGTTCGAGCCGTATCACAGGAACCCGGTCAATCAGACGGGGAGACAATCGCTCCGTAGTGTTGTCGTTGTTGACCGTGCCGATAAAGCGTATGGAATGCGAGATAAAGAGAAATCTGTTCTCACCGGTGCCTCCGGTATCCAGATTCCTTTCACCTTCGGGATCGCATATACCGAGAAAATCTGCCCAGTAATGTTCTATCGGAGAAAGATTGGCTTCGTCTAACAGCACCCATCGGGGAAATTCTGAGACATTGATGTCGGTACGGGTTATATTGAGAAAATCATAGAGGCCCGTTCTGGCTTTCTGATACTGGTTCCGCAGGGGGTTGAAATATCCCAGAATATCACGATGGGAAGTCCAGCCGCGTGATACGGGAATTTTCAGCAGATTCTCCGTGTTTCCCAGCGATTCTGCCAGATAATGCACAATGGATGTTTTGCCGATGCCCGGAGGACCCGCAAGAATGGTGAGAAAACTTTGCTGGATACATATCAGCAGATTGGCGATTTCATCGAATGAGTAATTCCGTCCGCACTGTTCCGCAAGGTAGTCATGGATTTTGTCCACAAACTCTTTCCGGTTTCCCGTGAAGCTCTTCCGTTTGACATAGCCCGTTACCGGATACTGATGAAAAACTTCCTGAATGTAGGAGCCGTTGAGCAGGTCGAGATAGGTCTTGATTTCGGTCAGTTTCTCTGTAATGTCCTCGGATTTCAGTTTTTTTATCTCGATTTCGATTTTTTTCTTTTTCAGTTCCATAAATTCGATTTCTTTGGCAAGTTCCTCGTACTGAAGAAGCTTGCCGATCCTCTCTTCTATGGAATGCAGATCACGCGTGCGGTCCTGTTCATAACGCATCTGCTCTTCTTTTTTCTTTTTCTTGAGTTCGTCGAGTTCCTTGCAGAGCTGATCTTTTTTTGCATTGAGAAAATAAATTTCCCGTTTGATTTTGGCTGCTTCTTTTTCCGCTTTTTCCTCGATATGTTTTAACTGATCCTTGAAGAATTTGTCCTTGTTATCCTCAAGATACCGCTCGACAATCAGTTTGCCGTCATCTTCGTTGGTCAGAAAATTATTGATAAACGCTGCCTGCTGGCTGCCCGCGTCCAGCATTTCGGGAATCAGTCTGATCAGGCGGTTACGGCGGTCTTCATCCATGCCGGAAAGGTTTTTCAGACTTTTGACTGCTTCCAACCATTCTGTGGCAGTTTTCCGGTTCAGCCTTGCTCCGTTGGACCGGAGAAAATATTTGTTTCCCCAGGTGATGAGCCGGTCATCGGTGATATAGTCATGCTGGTCATATTCGATGCTTCTCAGGAAATTTGTGTTGAACAGGTAGGCAACCGGCGGCATGGAAAGATAGTTCTTGAACTGATCCTCGAATGTGATGATGTATTTGCTCACATCCTCCATTCTGACCTTGAACACATGATCCGGTTTCAGTCCCAGCAAAGGCGACTGTGCCGCGCTTAATCTGACGCCTTCGTCGTCCCTTGCCCATTCGAACGGACCGAAAAGATCGTCTCCCTGATTGACAAATACCGAGCGGTTCGGCAAAGGACCGTTTGATTTGAGATAAGGCTTTTCCACATCGGGAAGTTCCTCTGCAATTATCGGACACAGTTCGAATCGCTTCAATGCCTCGGCATCCGAACCTTTCATCCAAAATTTTTCAAGATGCTCGTTTTCTATATAAGCTTCGTTTTCATCCGCACTGTATCTGTTTAACCGAAAAAATTCATAGTCCGCGAACCGTCTGTCTATTGCCTCATATTCGCTTGATACCCATATCCTGCCGTTATTCGGAAAATCATAGCGGTCTGCCGGAATAAAATTGCTGTTCTCCTGTTCATAGGCAATCGGAATAACAAAACCGCCGCTGGTAGAAATCGGACGGTCTTTTAATGCGATCAGCAATTTCAGATCATTTGACTTTACTTTATCCATCCACACCCTCCTTTTTCGGGTGAGGGGTCAGAGGTGAGGGGTAAGAGGTGAGATAAAAACTGAGCTTTTTGAAAAAACTCGGTTTTGCCCCCTGACCCCTGACCCCTCACCCCTCACCCTTTTCCTCAGACGCTTTGCTGATGTCAATAATCTTTGTGTTTTCTATATAATCACGAGTTTCATAACGGGTAATCCGCATGAGTTTCTTTGTGATCTTTCCCATTTTGTCAATCTGATTTTTGATGATCGTCAGATACTCGTATTTTGGATTATCCGCCGACATATTATCTGTCAGAAGCTGGGAAAATCCCAGAATGGACTGCATGGGCTGATTGAGTTCATGGCAGACCGCGCCTGCCATTTCAAGCACTCCTTCAAGCCGTTCTTCTTCCAAAAGTTTCCGGGTCAGTTCCTGCTGTGTCAGAGCAGATTTGATTCTTGCCAGCAGTTCTATCCTGTTTACCGGCTTGCGGACATAATCGGTCCCCCCGGATTCGAATGCCTCCTTCAATGTCTCGTCATCCGTGTTCGCGGTGACAAACACAACGGGAATGTCTCGGAAAGACGGGTTTTCTTTCAATGATCTGCATACCTTGTATCCGTCCATATCCGGCATGACGATATCCAAAAGGATCAGATCGGGCGAACCGTATAAGCCTGCCCTTGCCCTGACGATTTCAAGAGCTTCTTTTCCGCCGGTGGCAACGCTGATTTCGTATTCGTCAGCCAGTATCTCCACCAATACCCTGATATTCGCGGGTGAATCGTCTGCAATGAGTATATTCGGTTTCACTTTATCCTTCTTTCGGGGGACTGGGTTCTGGGTTCTGGGGACTGGATGCTGGGTGCTGGGTGCTGGGTGCTTGCAGCCGGCACCCAGATCCCAGTCCCCAGAACCCAGTCCCCCGTACCCCTTATACTTTCGATATAGTGAAAATAGTATCCAATTTCAGTACCCTGAAGAGTTCATAGACACTTTCCGAGACATTCTCAATCCGTATCTTTCCCCCGTTCAAAGCTAAGTCTTTGTAAAAAAGAAGCAGTTTGCCTATCCCCGCGCTGCCGATATGGGTCACTTTTCTGAAATCAAAAGAAACCTCCCTGAGCATACTGATATTCAGTTCACGGAACCGGCGTTTGAGGTTTTCGGCCCCGGGTTCGTCAATATCTCCGCTGATTTCAAAGCGGGCCCTGTATCCCTCCTGCGTGACGGTCATCTCCATAATGAATCTCCTCTTTGATTGAGAAGTGAACTCTGTTTTTTATAAAATGGCATTTCTCATTTCTCACTTCTCTTTTCTCGCTTCTCACTTTATCTTATCTCTCGCCCACAGGTTCATCAGCTTCTCTGTCCGGCGGACGCGTTCTTTTTCCGAAGGATCAGGATTTTTTCTGAAAAATATAACGATCCTGCGTCCCTCATCTTCCCATTGCACCCCGTCGGAAAAATACCGGATCATAAAAATACCTCTGCCCCCGGGTTCCGAAAACCGCTCGCTCGATGTCGGATCCGGAACACATCGGCAATCAAAACCCAAGCCCTGATCCGCTACTTCAAAATGAAAATCATTCCCGAACCGCCAGCGCACAGTGACAGTTTTTTCCGGGTCATTTTTGTTGCCGTGCTGCCACGCGTTCAGCACAGATTCTTCCATGACCAGACGCAGCCGAAGTTCCGGCGATTCATACCCGAGCTGATACCAGCGGATTTTTATCTTCTCGTATAACCGCTTGATATTTTCAGAAATATCATCGGCATCAGCCGGTTTCCAGACCTCCTGGGAAAAACAGTTCCGATTCTCGATCTCCGCGCACAGCAGGGTGACATCATCTGCTGAAGTGTTTTTCGGTCCCGCGCCGTAGGCGCCCGGGATAATGCTTTCATCGCTGATATCTGAAATCCGGTCCAGCAGCTCATACATGATTTCGGAACACACGGGATTCTGATGATATTCTGCTTCCTGACGCCGGATAATATCCTGTACAATCACTTCGGTTTCCTGCGTAAGTATGATTCTTTTGGGGTTTCTCAGCGGCATCTCGATGAGTCCGTCAGTATAAAAAATGAGCCGGTCGCCTTCCCTGAGCAGATATTCGCCTGCCGAATACACCGGTCCCCCGGTGACCGCGATGGGAATATTGGTTCCGGGACCTCCGGATTCCGGCAAAGACAGTACCAAATCCCCGCGGATAAGCAGAAACGGCGGATGTCCCGCGGAAACAAAGCGCAGCATAAGACTTTCATGATCTATCTCGGCAAAAATCGCAGTGATAAAATCTTCTTTGCCGAAAACTTCCGAGTAGCATATTTCATTGTTCAGTTCGGTCATGACCGCTTCTGCCGCGGCAGACACATTGCTGTTCAAAACAGCTTTGTGAATCAGATCCGTAATGATGCTTCTGAGAATGCAGCCGACTTCATGCCCGGACTGATCTTTTAGACTCAGCACGGTTTTTCCGCGCTTGTTGCGGGAATTCGGAGGCATATACTCAACAAAATAATGATCTCCGCCTTCCGCGTGACAAGGCACGGAAAGAACTTCCGTAAACAGCAGCAGAGAACCTGAAAGCGGAATATATCGGGGCGGAGTGCCGTTGATAAGGTGCAACATTTTCTTTGCCAGCCCGATATCCATTTCCTGTTTTTTCAGAAGCTGTTTCAGCGCGTCTTCGGACCGTCTGCGTTCTGTCACTTCCAGCCGCAGCCGGGAATTCAGTCTTTCAAGGCGGTCACGGTGCCGCTTGAGTTCAGTGTGTGTGTTGACTCTGGCTTTGACCACAGCCGGACTGAACGGCTTTGTAATATAATCCACTGCTCCGAGTAACAGTCCTTTGGTTTCTTCTTCCTCTTCGGTTCTCGCAGTGATAAAGATCACCGGAATGTGCCGGGTAAGTTCATCGGATTTCAAAATCCGGCATACTTCGTATCCGTCCATTCCGGGCATCATAATATCCAGCAGAATCAGATCCGGAACGCTTTCCCGTCCATGCACGATTTCAAGGGCTTCGCGTCCCGCAGTGGTCGCGCTGATTTCATAATCCGGCGTCAGAGCAGCTTCAAGCAGTCTGATATTTGCAGGCACATCGTCAACGATCAGAATCTTGGCTTTCGCTATCGTCATGCTGTCTGTTCCGCGGGGTCTGTCTGGCACATAAAAATATCATTATAGCTCAGGTTCAAATTTCATTGACAACAGTTGACAGATATATAAATCGGTCAGCAGTCTGCAATGCGGGATGAACCGGACCTCTATCCCGTCCTCGTTGCCGATTCCGGGACTGCTTTGCATACAGCCTTTACCGTATTATGATTCTGTATGGAATCTTCAAGCCTGCGGCCGGGACAGGCTGACCGGACTCACAAAATTTTACGTGCCGGGAGCTTTGCCGGCACAACCTTATATTTTGTCAAAGAACTGACAGAAAAATGACAGAAATAACGGGAAAAGTCAAGGAAAAATATCATTTGTCTCACACTGCCGGACAATTTTTCAACCCGTTCTGCTGAAACAGACAAAAAACGGCTTGCAAAGCCGTTTTACTGTAAAACGCCCCTGCTTAAAACAGACGCAAATCGTTTTTAATAAAATCGGCATATTATAATTTTTTGTCCGGCAGTGTGCATTTGTCTATAAAAATCAATAAATTTATGGACTGTATCTGTTTTAATTATGCAAGAAATTTTTGCAGAAAGCATATCAGAGGCGGGGTCTGAAAAGAATTGAGAAGTGAGAAGTGAGAAGTGAGTTTTCCTCGTTCCCAAGCCCCGGCTTGGGAACGCATCTGCGCCCGAAGCCC